>JAQGHS010000509.1 GCA_028291605.1 Planctomycetaceae bacterium
CACCGAATTTGACGCGACAGCCTATATCGTCAAAGAGAACACCAATGTCGTCCTCACACGCGAGAGCTGGATCAAACGCGTCGGACGTCTCGCCAGCGTCGAGGGGACTCGCGTTCGCGAGGGTGACGAGGTCCTCAACGTACTCCCCGGCAGCACGCTGGATAACGTGGTCTATTTTTCGAGCGATGGGATGGCCTTCACCCAGCCGATCGAACAGATTCCGATTTCCTCCGGGTATGGCGAGCCCTTGTCGAAACATTTTCGAATGGGCGACGGAGTGACAATTGTGGGCTCAGTGTCGACAGACGCCCGTTTTACCCCTGCAGAAACTGCCGCTGAAGGCGAGGCTTCGAACGGCCCCTACTTGCTTGTGGCGACGTTGCTGGGCCAGATCATGCGGATTCCGCTGGGTCCCTTCCGTACGCCATCCACCAAGGTCGGACGCAAATTCTGTCGTCTGGAAACGGGTGACCGGGTCGTTGAAGTTCAGTTGATCCGCGAAGCCACCTCGGTCTTCCTGGCCAGCCAGCAAGCTCGGATCCTGCACTTCTCGCTCGACGAAGTGCCGATTCTGAGTGGTGCCGGCAAGGGCGTCCGCGGAATGAAGCTCGAGCCCAAGGACCACATTTTGGGGATGGCACAAATGACGCGTCCCAGCGATTGTCTGCGGGTCATCACCAGTGCAGAAAAAGAACTGACCTTCGGCCAGTTGAAATACGTACTGACATCACGTGGCGGACGCGGCATCAAGACCAGTCATCGCAGTAACTTCGTATCCATTCAACGGCCGCCGATCGAGCTCATCGACTGGGCTCAAATAGAAGCAGAATAAGCGGACCACTGTGGGGCCTGTATTCCTTCGTGTCCTTTGTGACCTTCTGTTCCAATTGATTTTGAACAGAAGGTCACAAAGATCATGAAGGACGAGGGACAACTGACAAAGGACGAAAACGTTATATGTCCACGGCGACGAATAGTTACACAGGCGAAGACATCGAAGTCCTGGAAGGTTTGGATCCCGTTCGCAAGCGGCCGTCGATGTACATTGGCGGCGTGGATGTTCGCGGTCTACATCACTTGCTCTGGGAAATCGTCGACAACTCCGTCGATGAGTACCTCGCCAAGCATTGCGACCGGATTGTCGTGACGCTGCACAAGGATGGAGCATCCTGTACCGTTGAAGACAACGGCCGCGGGATTCCCGTTGATAAACACCCCAAGGCAAAAATTCCCACCGTCGAGTTGATCCTTACGACGCTACATTCCGGCGGCAAGTTTTCCAATAAGAGCTACGCGCGGAGCGGTGGACTGCACGGGGTGGGCTCATCGGTCGTCAATGCGTTGTCGTCAGAGCTGGTGGTCACGATTCGTCGGGATGGTAACGAGTACATGCAGCGTTACAAACGCGGTAAGCCGACCACGCCTTTGAAAGAAGTCCGGCCGTTCCGCGGACATGGGACTACGATCTTCTTCCGGCCCGATGAAGAAATCTTCCGGCGGACTCAGCTGTCGGGTGAGACGATCCGCCAGCATCTGGAAGATATTTCTTATATCCACTCCGGCCTGACAATCGTCTTCGAAGATCTGGTCAAGAACGAGAAGACCGAATTTCATCATCCGCAGGGAATCTCGGAGTATCTCGACAAGCTGATTACCGACAGCCAGAAGAAGCCAATTCATGAGATGAAATTTGCCGCGGAACGGGACGAACAGGCGGCGAAGGTGGAAGTGGTCCTGCGCTGGACGGAAGGGACCGACGAAGAGATCCGCAGCTACGTGAATGGCATTCGTACTCATGCCGGTGGTACGCATGAAATGGGATTTCGGTCAGGTCTCGTGAAGGCCGTCAAGAACTACATGGATGTGCATGACATCAAGGTCAAGGGGGTCGCGATCAGTGCCGAAGACATTCGCGAAGGCATTGTCGGGGTCTTGTCGGTCTTTCTCAGCGAACCCATGTTTCAAGGGCAGACCAAGGAGAAGCTGAATAACCCCGAGATGACCTCGACTGTGGAAAGCCTGGTACGTCCCGGGTTGGAGACGTGGCTCAACACGAATCCGACCATCGCCGATCAAGTGGTGGGCCGGATTGTGCTCGCCGCGCGAGCCCGCATGGCCAGCCGCGACGCCGCACAGGAGGTCCGCCGCAAAACCCCCACCAGCAAGAAGACCACGCTGCCCGGTAAGCTGGTGGACTGCCGTTCGACGAATCCCGAGGAATCCGAGCTGTTCCTGGTCGAAGGTCAGTCAGCCGGGGGCACGGCCGCCTCTGGCCGCAACAGCCGAACTCAGGCGATTCTGTTTCTGAAAGGCAAAATCCTCAATACCGAGTCGCTGACCCTGTCCAAGGTGCTGGAGAACCAGGAAATCAAAGACATCGTCGCGACCCTGGGAACGGGAATCGGCAACGACTTTGACATCCACAAGCTACGTTACAACAAGATCATCTTGTTGATGGACGCCGACAGCGACGGCAATCACATCAGCACGCTGTTGCTGGGCTTCTTCTTCCGCCATATGCGTGAAATCCTCCGCAGCGGGAAGCTATTTCTGGCCCAGCCCCCGTTGTACCGGATCGATGTGGGCAAAGAGAAGCACTACATCCAGAGCGACGTCCAAAAAGAAGAATTCCTGGCTGCACTGCCGGCGAATCGTAAGCCGCTCATCAACCGGTTCAAAGGGTTGGGTGAGATGATGGCACAGGAACTGGCCGAAACAACTCTGAAGCCCGAATCACGAATTCTGCTCCGCGTCGATATCGACGCCCAACTGGAAGCCGACAAGACGTTCAACCAGTTGCTGGGTAAGGACGCCAGCGAACGCTACAACTTGATCATGAATGATTCGAGTCTGGCTGATGACTTGGATATTTAATGAGGGGAATTTGATCCACAGATTTCGCAGATGAACGCAGAGAATTCGCGAACGAGACCTGTGAAGTTCACTGGCTGGTAACAAATGATTCGGTTGGCCCACGTTCTGGCGAACGCGACTATTGGATCTCTTCGGCACTCCGTTGTGCGTCCATCTGTGAAATCTGTGGATCATATCTGCTGATTTCTGCGAAAATTGCATGAGTTCGACGCCGATGACCTGTTGCGCAATTCGGATTTTGGGTGTCGGGTTGCTGGCATTTCGGTGAACGGCGCGGTAAATAGTGGGCACGTAGAAAAAAATCGTTCGCGATGTGCGCCGACTGGCTGCGATTGGCCCGAAGGGATTGCGCTCGCGTGTCATGAGGGGAGTGCCTTGCGCCCGGCCCTCGACATGTCCTCAATTCGAAGGAGACTCTGAACAATGTCCATGTACATCGGCGAAGCACTGGTTGGCGAAGGTAACGAAATTGCTCACATCGATCTGTTGATCGGTGACAAGGCTGGTCCGGTCGGTGCGGCTTTCGCCAACGCCCTGTCGACCCAGTCGATGGGCCACAGCAATCTGCTGGCCGTGCTCGAGCCGAACCTGGCCGTCAAGCCCGCCACCGTCATGATCACCAAGGTCACGATCAAGGGTGCTCGTCAGGCCGTCCAGATGTTCGGCCCGGCTCAGTTCGCCGTCGCCAAGGCTGTCGCTGACAGCGTCGAAGCCGGCGTGATTCCCAAGGATCAGGCTGAGAACCTCGTCATCGTTTGCGGCGTGTTCATTCACTGGGCCGCCAAGGACGACAAGAAGATTTTCCAGTACAACTACGAAGCCACCAAGTTGTCGATCGCTCGGGCCATGAAGAACGAGCCCTCGGTGACCGAAGTGGTCGCCAAGAAGGATACCGCCAAGCACCCGTTCTCGGGTGTGTAATCGGTTGACGATGGGATCTTGATTTCACGAGACCCGGCTTCCTATTCGAAGCCGGGTTTCTGTATTGAGGGGGTGTCCTTTGTCCTTGGCCATTGGTCCTTGGTAAATTCATCCTGATGTGACTGACAAAGGACAACTGACAAAGGACGAAGGACCAAGGACAACCGATATGAAAACGATCTTGATGCAGTTCGACACCGACGCGCGTCCCAGCACGTTTGATCGCGTGGTCGCTGTCGACGCGGGTGCCGACGAACTCTTCAGCTATGGCGGGATCTCACCCGAGAACGTCACCGGTCTGGTTCACGGCGCGATCTTCACGCGCGGCCCGAAGGATCTCAAGCACACTGCGATTTTCATCGGCGGCAGTCATGTGTCAGCTGGAGAAGCGTTGCTGAAGCAGGT
>JAQGHS010000568.1 GCA_028291605.1 Planctomycetaceae bacterium
TTGGCTGAAACGTATCTTTCGTATCTGCGGCATTGGTGAAATGAGGCAGCAAAAGGGGGGGCAGATAGCCCAGCGATGGCGCTGTTCTTAAGGAAGGTTCGTCGTGAAATCGGCATAAGTCATTTCTTGGAAATACGAGAGCCTCTCAGCGGAGAGAGGGTGATTTCAATCGGTTCAGCTGCTTTATTATATGCTTCACAGCGGAAACGATCCATGCAAAAAATAGTAGACTTTATGGATGATTCCATCCAAAACATTGAAAGTTGAGTACCTACGCAAACTTTGCCCAGGAAGTCCCGAAATCCTTTGACCTCTTGGGCAAAGCTGCGACTTTCTGGGCAGATCGTCGTTTTGCCCAAAAAGTCAAATACATGCGTGCTTGACGCAGGGGTACCGCATCTAATTGATGCATGAGCTCAAGAATTTTCTTGGCTTGCATAAAATTAAGGGAGTCTTTTGCCCCTTCGGTGTCGAATCTGATCTGAACTACTCTGCGCGAGGTTCTGATCGTGACCGACCCCATCCGTTTCATCGACAATTTTGCCGATTTACCTGATCCCAGAGTGGAGCGCACTTGGCTGCATTCCCTCATGGATATTCTTGTTGTCACTCTCTGCGCCGTCATCGCTGGGGCGGAAGGATGGAGCGATATCGCCCAATACGGCGTCACAAAACAACAGTGGCTAAAGACATTTTTGGAACTTCCTCATGGCATTCCTACCGACGACACCTTTCGCCGTGTCTTTGCGCGTCTGGACCCCGCGGCGTTTCGAGACTGCTTTGCTCAGTGGCCAAGCGCTATCCAGACCAAGACGCGCGGCCAAGTCATCTTGTTTGACGGGGAAAGGCTGCCATTCAGATGGTGAGGGCCTGGGCGAATGAGAGCCAACTCGTCTTGGCCCAGCAAAAAGTCGACGTCAAATCCAACGAGATCACCGCCATTCCTCCGCTTTTGCGAATGCTGGACTTAGAAGGCTACATCGTCATGATTGACGCGATGGGAACCCAGAAAGAGATCGCGTCCCAGATCATCGCTCAGAAGGGTGATTATGTGCTGGCTCTCAAAGGCAACCAAGGTCATGCCCATGACGATATCCAGCGCTTCTTTGAACAGGGCGTGCAGAAGGGCTTTGGCTCCATCCCTGTTCACACTTATGAGACGACGGACTATGCGCATGGACGGATTGAAAAAAGACGTTACTTCCATGTCGATCAGATTGACTGGCTGCTGGCCAAGGACGAGTGGGTTGGTCTTGTGAGTATCGGCATGCTGCAAACGGAGCGTACGGTGCGCGACGTGACGAGCCGCGAGACGCGCTATTATCTGAGCAGTTTATCTGCCTAGGGGCGTGGGGTCGGCAAGGCCGTCCGCGCCCACTGGGTGATCGAGAATAACCTGCATTGGCAATTGGACATCTCTGGATGAAGATGACTGCCGCATTCGCAAGGACCGAGTTCCCGAAAACTTTGCAGTGGTTCGTCACATCGCCTTGAACATGCTCCAGCATGAGAAAACGCTCAAGCGTGGCGTCAAAGCCAAGCGTCTCCAAGCCGCATGAAATGATCAGTACCTCATTAAGATACTAACAACTGCTCTCAGCACTTCGACTTGCTCGTAACATGTCACGCGCCCTTTCCAGCTCGATGCGATCCATCAAGCGCCTCTCAGCGAGAAACAGATAGTGCATTGCACGAATACCCCTGGTGCGCCAGACTAAGATCTCTGCATCGGCAAGTGGCATTGCATTCTTTCATACCAAAAGTACTTGACAAACCGAAATGGTTTGGTTATACTCGGACTAGTCCGGAGATCGCCGAAACGTATTTTTGGTTTGCGCTATGTCCTGAACGGCCGATTTATGTCAACAACTGTGAACAATTTGAAATCGACTCGTGCCGCTACTACAGCGGTTGGTCGAGATGGAGCGCTGATCTATCGGCGGATCCAGGCGGCGATGCGCGTCCGGATCGCGAACGGCGATTGGGGGGCAGGGCAAGGCATTCCGAACCGAGCTCAACTCTGCAAGGAATTCGGTACGACCCGTGTCACCCTGGACAAAGCCATTCAGGGTCTCGTTGCGGAGGGAGTGCTTCGATCGGTGGCGGGCATCGGAACGTTTGTCTCGCTGCCGGAGGAGATTGCCGCTCGGACGCTGAGGGTCGGTGTAGTCATGGCGAGCGACACGATGGGGCCGGTGGACACGTCAGGCTACAATGACAACTTTTACTTTGGCCCAATGTTCCAGGGCATTCGAGACGCCGTCTCGGGGAAGGCGGTGGACACAGTCTTCACGCATCTGCCCCACACGGAATATCTCCGTTTCTGCCGCGATGCCGCGCTGGACGGGTTGATCCTGATAGCTCCCGGAAGTGAGCAACTCCCGGCTTTCCATAGCCTGCATCAGGAAGGCATTTACTTCGTCGCCGTCGGAATATCATCGATTGACCAGGCCGACGCTGAGATCCCCTGTCAGGATACAGACAACCGGCAGGGCGCCTCGGATGTCGTGTTGCATTTGCTCGGACTCGGACACCGGGACATTGCCATAGTCACTGCAGTGACGACGCTCTCGAACTACAATGACCGCCTGCAAGGGTTTCGTCATGCATTTGCTGAGGCGGGCGTGGCGCTCGATCCGTGCAACGTGGTGCTGATACCGGAACAGAAAGCCGAACGGTATGAGGAATACATGGACGATTGGCTGACGCGCTCTCGTGCTGCGGGGACTGTTCCCACAGCGGTTTTTGTTTGCGATTATCTGATGGCCCTGACCCTGTTGCGTGTTCTGCGACGCCACAATCTGCGCGTTCCGGAGGATATCTCACTCGTTGGGTTCGACGATCCACTCTCGGCGGAGCATTTGACGCCATCTCTGACAACGGTTCGGCAGCCCATCTATCAGATGGGCCGGCGAGCCGGCGAGCGGCTCCTGGCCGGCATTCGAGGTGGCCAGCCTCTCAGCGGAAGCGAGCTGCTCCGAACGGAACTTATCGTACGCGAGTCTACCGCAAGTGCGCCCGTGGCCTGACAGGGCTCATTCTGCGGCGGCGCGATGATAAACGTTTAGATTTACACTCATTGAATGAATAGTCGTTATCGACATAAGGGGCATTCAGTAGTTCTTATTGACTGGTGGCCGGCGAATAGTAACGCCAGCCGCGCTCCTTCTACATCTCGCTGGGCCAATCCCGCATTCATCGTTATCACTAGGACTGGAAAGGTAGAATATTGCAACTCTCCCGACATCGCTTGGTTCTTGCTATCCGAAGCGCCACACTCGCGCTCAATTTGATCGTCGCAGGACCACTTACCCTAATGGCCGCGAATCCGACAGTACCGACACTGACGATCGACGCCAGTAAGCCCGTCGCCACGATCACCCCCCGGCTATATGGCCTGATGACGGAGGAAATCAACCACTCCTACGATGGCGGACTGTATGGGGAGCTCATTCAGAACCGGGCGTTCATGGATGACGCTCAGACACCCCGCCACTGGTCCGTCGTGCAGAGCGAGGGAGCGGGGGCGACCATCAC
>JAQGHS010000591.1 GCA_028291605.1 Planctomycetaceae bacterium
TGGCCAGGAAATGTCCGCGAACTCGAACTGCTGCTCGAACGGGCCTGCAATACCCAGCAAAGTTCCAAGCTGACCCCGGAAATGGTCGATGCCTGGATCAATGCGCCGCTACCATTCGAGGTCACGAACTCAGGTGTCACGCTGGCCCTGATGGAACGCCAGTTGATTGAGGCCACGTTCTCGCGCTGTGCCGGGAATCGCGAATTGACGGCCCAAACTCTGCAAATTGGCCTGCGAACCCTGTCTGGCAAGCTGCGAGACTACGGTTACCCACCCCGCGGCGGGCCTGGATCAAACCAACTGTCTCGCGAGCGGGAAGCCGCTTAAGGGATGGTCTGCGGTCGGTCGATCGTCTATGATTGACGGACGGAAAATCTCTTCCCAGCGGCTCGGCGCGCCGATCTGATTGGAGGACGCGACAATCCAGTCATATTGTCGTCTCTTCAATTGCGCGTCGTGGAAGAATAAGACATGAGCTAAACATCTTGTCTTAAATCTTTTGGGGCGATACTATCCTGTTTAGCGGACTGTTTCCTGCAGTGGATGTGCCGATCTTGGAATAGACTGCCTGCCGGTCAATACGGCGGGGAGGGGACTGTTTATGACCAGCGCAGCGGGACCAGTTGCCTCACGAGCCTAATTTTATTCGCTCCGAACCCTAGAACGACGCAGGTCACGATGTTCAAGACCCCCTCTCGTGCGGCGAGTACCGCGACTCTAGTGGCAATGTGTTTGGCGGGGACGGCCCTCCTAGCCCAGCAATACGCGGCTCCCAAGCCCGAGTTTACGCAGATCACTAAGCTGGTCTGTCAGATGATCGAGAAAGAGCACCTGATTCGCTCGCCGATCAACGACGTGATCGCCGGACGTACGGTCGATCACTTCATCAAGGAACTGGACCCGCAGAAGCTCTACTTCCTGCAGTCAGATGTCGACGAGTTCAACCAGGTTCGCACGACGCTCGACGATAGTGTCAAGCAAGGTAATATCGACTGGGCATATTCGACATTCAAACGCTACCTGGAACGTCTGACTCAGCGGATGGCTGAGGCCGAGCGACTGGTGGATGCCACCTACGACTTCACCGTCAAAGAAACCATGGTCTACGACGCCAAGGAATTGAAGTGGGCCGTCGACGACGCGGAGATCAACGAACGCTGGCGTAAGCGAATCAAGTACGACCTGTTGTTGTTCCGCCTGGAAAAATTGCCCGAAGAGGAAGCCAAGAAAAAGCTCCACAGCCGTTATCGGAACATCAAGAAGAACATGTTTCAGACGGAACCCGAGGACATCCTCGAGATTTTCCTGTCTTCGCTGACCTCCAGCTACGACCCCCATTCCAGCTATATGTCACCCCGTTCGGAAAAAGAATTCCGGACCGTGATGAAATTGAGTCTGGACGGAATCGGTGCTGCGTTGAAGTCGGAAGATGGATTCACCACGGTGGCCCAGATCGTTAAGGGTGGCGCCGCCAGCCGCGATGGACGTCTGAAAGTGAAAGACCGGATCGTCGGCGTGGGCCAAAAGGCTGAAGAGATCGTCGACGTGGTCGACATGAAACTGAGCAACGTGGTCGACATGATTCGCGGCGAACGCGGGACCAAGGTCTTCTTGCGAATCATGCCGGATGGTGCCACGGAGACCAAGGTTTACGAGATCACTCGCGACAAGGTGGAGCTGAAAGATCAGGAAGTGAAGGGCGAGATCATTGACGTCTCGACTCGCATCCCCGGCACACGCGGTCGCGTCGGTATCGTCCATATCCCTTCGTTCTATCGCGATTTCCAGGGCCAGGAAAGTGGCCAGGAAGACTTCAAGAGCACCACGCGTGACGTGAAAGCCGTGCTGAAAGATTTCGCAGCCAAGGGTGGTGTCGACGCCTTGTTGATCGACCTGCGATTCAACGGCGGCGGAGCACTCAGCGAAGCCATCGAGCTGTCCGGCTTGTTCATCGATGAAGGCGCCGTGGTCCAAGTGAAAGATCAGCGCGGCAACGTACGGCATCTGGACGACGAAGACACGCGGATTGATTTCAATGGTCCGCTGGTCGTGGTCTGCAATCGCCTGGCGGCTTCCGCTTCCGAGATTTTTGCGGGCGTGATTCGCGATTACCAACGTGGCATCGTCGTGGGTGACACCACGACACACGGTAAGGGAACAGTGCAAAGCGTGATGCCGGTCGGCAAACGCCTGTTCGACCTGGGCCAATCGCCTGATCGCGGAGCGTTGAAGCTCACGATCAATCAGTTCTACCGCGTCAACGGTGATTCAACCCAGAAGCTGGGCGTCCCGTCGGATGTGGTGCTGCCGTCATTGCTCGATCACATGGATCTGGGCGAAGCGTCATTGGATAACGTGATGGCCTTCGACCGCGTTCCCCCGGCTGATCACAAGAACTTCCGGGCGGTGGCTCCCGCCACTGTCAGCCTGTTGCGAGACCGCAGCAAGGCCCGCGTCGCAGCCTCGAAGGAATTCACAG
Source organism: Planctomycetaceae bacterium (assembly GCA_028291605.1). Taxonomy (GTDB): domain Bacteria; phylum Planctomycetota; class Planctomycetia; order Planctomycetales; family Planctomycetaceae; genus JAKFVC01. The sequence goes on from JAQGHS010000591.1 coordinate 2,480, forward strand.
AAATCAACGACAATATCAACAAGTATCTCAGCCGCAAGAAGCGGAAATCGATCTCGTTGAACGAAGAAGAATTGAAGCAGGAACGCCTGCAGGAAGAAGAGAAGACCAAGAAGGAAGCGGACGACCAAACCGATAAGGCCGACGGCCCTCTCTTCCCCAGCGAAGCCTATAACAACGAGTTGCTGGCCATCACATTGGATTACGTGAGTGCCCTGAACGGCACGCTGACGGCCAAGAAGTAACGCATCGGCTCCAACCCGGTTGGGGACGTGATCAATATCAACGCGGTACAACCCGGCAGAGTACCTGCCGGGTTTTTTATTGGCTCCAGGGTCGGGCGTACGAGTTTTCGAAATTGGCCACCTCCGATCCGCGGCGCTCAGCGACGTTCATCGGCCAATATCGAAAAATCGTAGGCCCGACCCCCGGAGTCCGTTCAACTCTGTAGCAGAACTCGCCAGAGTTCTGGCCGAACGACCAATCCCGCCCGAAGTCCCAAGACTTCAACAACACGGATTAAGACGCTTTGTAATCATCGAGGATCTGGTGTTTTAGCGTGTCCCCGCTACACTTTACTGAAGCGGTGAGGGCATCAATTCGGTATTACCATGGTCATCCACATGGGAAGCTCTGAAGTCACTCCCTGCCATCCGGCAGGTTGAAACCATATCCCAGACACAGCACACAACTTGTCGAGCATCGATTTTGAAAGGAAACTCTCTCATGCAACGTCCCCTGTTGCGGACCCGATTCGCGGTCCTCATTCCCGTGATCGCCGTCCTGGCCGGTGCGGTGCAAGCGTTTGCCGCAGATGCGGTCCCCTCCGAACGCCGCCTGGGCACTGATGTCGTCGCCTACCTGTCCGTTCGCAATATCAGCGAAATGAAGACAGCCTGGAATGAAACTCAGCTGGGTCAACTGATTCGAGACAAAGACCTCGCCGCGTTCCTGAAGCAGTTCGAAGCCCCCTGGGCGAAACTCAGCGAAGAATTCGAGAAAGAAGCGGGCATTGCCCTGCAGGATGTCCTGGACGTTCCGCATGGGGAATTCGCCATCGCCGCCCTCTACACCGTCGGCAAACCGATGGCAGCGGCTGGCCTCATGGACTTCGGTGAGAAGCGTGAAACCGTCGACAAGCTGCTGGAGAAGATGAACAAGTCGTTGACCGACGACGACAAGGCGAAGCGGTCCGAGGAAGAAATCGACGGCACGCAAGTCGTCGTCTACACGCTTCCCGAAGCCGAAAGCGAAGATGAGGACGCCGACGCCAAGACCAAGAAAAAACCCGCACCGGGAACCATTTGCTACTTCATCAAGGACACGACTCTCGTCGTCAGCAGCCGCACCGACGCCTTGAAGTCGATTCTGACTCGCTGGGATGGCCAGCACGAACGGATTTTCGCCGACAAGCAAGCCTTCAAATACATCCGCGAAAAATGCCGTGGTGAGAACGCGGAAGCCATTCCCCACGTCACGTTCTATGCGGACCCGATTGGGTTGATGAAGGGATTGATGGTCTTGGGTGGTGCCGATACGACGCAATCCGCGTATGTTCTCGGCCTGCTCCCGTCGTTGGGATTGGACAAGCTGAAGGCCTTCGGCGGCACTCTGGACATGGGAACCGACGATTTCGATACGGTCTCTCGCGCCCTGATTTACATCGAACCCCCGACATCAGGTGTGCTGGGTGCATTCCAGTTCCCCGCGAAAAACCTGACCCCGCCGAAGTGGGTCCCCGCAACGGTCAGCACTTACGGCGCCGTGAACTGGGATATCGCCGGAGCCTATACAACGGTCGAAACGCTGTACGACACATTCCTGGGTCAGGGTGCGTTGGCCAAGATCGTTGACAACCTGGCTGAGCAGGAAGATGGTCCCAAGATCCACATCAAGAAGGATGTCGTCGATCAGTTGACCGGCATGATCACGATCGTCGGTAGCGTCCCCGCAGACGCCGAAGCTCTCAGTGGCGAACGTTATCTGTTCGGATTGGAACTGAAGGAAGAAGCCCCCGTTCGCCAACTGCTGGAAAAACTCGTTGATCTGGACGGTTTCCCCGGCAAGGTACGTGAGTTCGAAGGTGAGAAGATTTACGAAATGAAGGTTGAGGAGGCGGATGATGACGCCGAGAAAGGTGCCTACAAACCCGCGATGGCCATCACCAAGAAGCAGTTGATGTTCGCCACGCACGTCCAGGAACTCGAAGCCCTGCTACGGACCGACGCCGACCGCGAATCGTAGGCCGACAGCGACCCAGATAAGGCGGTCGCCAAGCGTTTTCCCGAGCAAACCTCGTCCCAGAGCTTCCAACGCTCGGACGCTCAGTTGAAGATGCTCTACGAGGCCTTGAAGAGCGGTGCCTTGACCGAAGCGTTGTCGAAGGACGACTTCGAACTGGATATCAGCACGCTGCCAGAGTTCGACGTGTTGAAGAAATACTTCCAGCCCTCGGGCGGATTCATGAAGCCCGATGAACGCGGTTGGTTCATGATGGGTTTCAGTTTGAAGGGTAAAGCCAAGGAATAAGCAGGTAAGGTGATTGAATAGAATTTGGCCGCCCGATTGCGTCATCGCAGCCGGGCGGCCTTTTTTTGTTGCGCGAATCGGGACCAGCCGATCTTCATTCCACGAGTTGAAATATGCATGGCCTCCGAACCCGAAGGGTTCACAGAGAGTAGCCGGTGGTTGAGGAGCG
>JAQGHS010000597.1 GCA_028291605.1 Planctomycetaceae bacterium
AACGCCGACCTTTGCTGCGGTTCTTTGCCTGTGGTTTAGACCTGTCGCATGATGCGCCGGATACGGTCCTGCCAGATGCCGTCGTATCAGGAGCCGAACCTTTTTGGATCGTGGGTGCCGTCGCCGGTGGGTGAGGCTCCCGCCGAACTGCAGCCTGACTCTCTGAGTCGGGTGCTTGTCGTTCTAAAGACATTACCAGTCTGTCAGAGGAGATAGGCTCTTATAGAAAAAGTTTTTGTCAATTTGTTCCTGTGTCAACATGCGATACGGCATTTTGTATTCCGGATTGAAATCATTAGCCATATACAGATCACTGACCCCCAGCCGGCCCTTTTTTTGTGAGAGCTTAAAATGTTCGAGCGCCGTTGGCACATCACCCAATGCTGAATGTGCCATCGCCATCGCAGCTTCATTCAGGCCTTCGCTTCCGGGATCTGGCAGGCTCATGGCAAGTTTGGCGTATTCCATTGCCTTTTTCCCATCACGAAACTTTTCATCGGGGCAGCCAGAGTACAGTCGTACCAGAGCTCTTAAAGGCTTGCTGTCGCGTGGGTCCAGTTTGCGAGCCTGTTCATACACGTCGCGTGCCGCAGAATAGTCCCCGGCCTTGATCTGGTAATGTGCAACCCGCAATCGAATATCCATGGAATTCGGCAGTAGTTCTTGCAGCCGGAGCGCATCTTCGAGGGCCTGACGGAACAATTGTCGGGCGGCACGCAGTTTTGCTCGCACAAATAGTGCATCGATCGAATTTGGATCAAGCTGCAGGGCCTTATCGGTCAGGTCTTGCCCGACTTCGACGTGTTTCCTGTTGGCTACAAATTTGGACTTTTCCAGCAGTTCGAGAATTGTTTCGAGCGGTCCATCCCCACCCCATTCCGTTGTTCTCAAGGGATCGCGTGCTATGTCGCGCCGGGCGAGGAACATCGCCGCCCAGCGGTGTCCGTTCTGCAGTCCAAGCGGAGAACTGGCGGCCAGTTGCAGATAGCGTTGGCCCTCTTCTTTTTGGCCTCGCAAATACAGGAACTTGCCCATACAGAAGTTGCGCCAAGTCGCTTCTTGCGGCAACGTATGAGCCTCAATCTCGTGGAATCGGGGTTCGAATAGAACCGCTCCCTCAGGACGCAACGCAAGTTGAAATGCGCGGATCAGATTTCCCAAGTGATTCTTTTTTGCCAAATCAACGAAAGGCCTGCCTGGGTTCTGGGCTCTGTAGGGATCGAATGCGGGCCCTTCTGCGGCAACCAGTGCTTCTTCCAGTAATTTGTCCCGCAGTTCCGCCTTACCAAGCTCATCTGCCAGCAGCGCAGCACACAGACCAGGGTACTCAGGGTTCTCGGCACTTACCTGAGGAGGCAGCTTGGCGATCTTTTGCAGAAGTTCCAGTGATTTTTCATCCTGTTCTTCGCAGTAGTAAAAAAAAGCCAGCATGCGGCGCAGGGGAGCTTCAGGAGTAACTTCCAACTCGGCAAGATTTTGAAGCGCCACTTCCCGGGCAGCGCTCAAATCTCCCCGGCCAGTCCGGCGACACCAGAAATACCATTCCTGGGCGTTAACACGATAACGTTGGGAGACCCCACTAATCAGCTGCTCGGACTTCTCCCATTCTTCCAGGCGTTCATGACATTCCGCCGCGTAACTCAGCGGCCCGCCGGCACCTGATTGAGCGGCCTGATCAGCGAGTTCAGCTGCGGCCTGCAAGTCCTTCTTCTTGGTCTTGTATTGGGCCAGTTGCCAGAGCATGCCCGCGTTCATCAGTCCTTGATCGGGCAATTTGACTGCCTGCTGCAGCGTTGCCGCCCAGTTATCTTCGTCGCCGAGGGTCTGGTATAACGTTGCCAGACGATAGAACGAGTCGGCATCAGGTACAACCTCAGCCAGTCGTTTCAATCGGCGAAGGGCTTTTTCAGGCTGGCCGTTTTGGACTCCAGCACGCGCCACAATTTCGATGACCATCGGGTCGTCAGGAAAATCCTTTTCCGCCTGTTCTATCTCTTCCCATGACAACTGAGCCAATCTCCCTCGCAGAGTAATCACGACTCCGGTACGCGGACTGATGTTGGGCAATAATTTGATTGCCGCACTCTCGTAGAATTGGGCCATGGTATCCGATGTGACAATCAGATCTCGCAGCGTGAGATCGGCATGTTTTGACGCCGCGACACGTAGCGTACGAGTCTCGGTCATCTTCCGCCGATCCATCGCACTAAAGATCGGTTCATTCACCGCTGTCACGTGCGGATCATCTTTGAGCCGTAAGAGCGTGGTCAACGCTTCCCGGCTCTTTTGCTCATTCCAAATCTGGCTATCGATATAAGCTTGGTAACGATGCCCTGCGACGAGTGGCCCAAAGGCCCGCAACAGGTCGTCCGGATCAACCCCCAGAAAGTAGCGACGGAACCACAGCAGCCTGGCAACGTAAACAAAATTGGTGTCTCTAACGAGGTCTCCGAGGACCATCAGCGAGGGTTCCGAAACGTCATCCTGTCGCTTTGCACCGGCTTGATCAGATTGGCCGTTGCTTCTTAAGGCTGTCATAATGTCCGCCACGTGGGGGATGATTTCTTCATTCACGTCGGGACGCTCTTTAACCAGGTCGATCGTCGATTGCGGAAGTCCTGGCACTTCAGGCAATTCCTGATATAGCGCGGCCATAAACAAGCGGGGCGAAGTAACCGTCGTCTGGTGCAACGTTCCGATTTTCGCCTGCAAGTTCATACTTTCGATCACCCGCATGTTTCCGGGATCGAGTTTCAGCAGTGCTTGTGCATACGGAAGCCGCACTGTTTGAATTTGCGTAGCCTCAGATCTCAGTACGTTTAAGTAAGTGGCCAGAAGCTTGAATTCATCACCTTCCGCGGCGGCTGATATCTGTTTAGCGTCGGAGTAGGCATAAGCGTTGAGCAATTTCGACTCGGCCGATAGGCCAGTCGCTGGCGTCTTCTTGGCCCCCAGTTTCACAATCTCGGCGAAGTCTTCCGTCGCGAGAAGCGGTAATCCCACGAAGGCCCGCACGTATCCGCGAGTGGCCAGCGACTCGGCACTGGTTGACTTGGCGTGCAATCGATCGGCGTAGAGAAGTGCCCGGGCATTGAAGACCTTGTTCGCGGGACTCCAATTCAATTCGGTCAACGACCCCAGCATGGCATACGCCCGTGCCAGGGCGCCAACCAATGCGGGGGACTCGCCCGATTTGCGGATCTCGGCATGTAACGACCGGATCGCGGCAAACTGCAAGATGGGGCTCAGCGTTTTCAGCTGCTTCAAAATCTCTGGTGGCACCGCAGCATTACTCGGCTTGATAATTGGTTGACGTTTAAAGCCGGCCTTTTCGAGGATTGCAACCATTTCTTTCCGGCTATGTCCTTCGACTTGAACCGTCAGGGCCCGGAATGGATCAGACATTTCGAATCGAAAACGATAGTTTGCCAGTTCGACGAGTCCGTCTGGTTTCCGAATTCGAATGACAACATTCGCCGAATTCGCCCCATCCGAGGCGACCGAGATCTCCAGCGGGGGCGTGGCGAGCTTTGACTCCTTGGGTAAAGTCTCCCCCAGCGTCGCGTCCCGAGTCAGCAGTCCAAACTCTTCGCGTGCCGTCAGCAGCACGGCCTGTCGGATGAGTTCCCGGATCAGTATTGGACCTGCATGAGCCGGACTTTGTGGGACTTCGTTAAGCACGATCGCCTGAGTTGGCGCCGCCGGATCTGCACTAATCGCCCCTTGCGGGAACGTCAGGCTGGTAATGATCAGAATCACCCACGGACTCACCGAGCAACGATTGAGGATTTGCATGAATCGATGGCCTCCAGGATTTCGCGCAAGGCCTGGACGTTAAAGAGATGTGACCAGCCCTCAAGCCCAGACCGATTCCTTGCAGCTCTGCAGTATCGCGCGGTCCAGATTGACCCGGCTGCCAGGAAACGCGGTCTATACGCGACGTCAGTAGTTCTACCCGAATCACTCGACAACCGCAAATCACGGCCGTCTGCCATCTTCAGAATCAGGCTGATCGGTGGGCGAGGTTCCTGTCGAACTATTCGTTATGCACATTCCCTTAGCCCCAGGAATCAAGAGCGGCCACTATTGAATTTTCAGCAATTCAATCGTGAAGTGCAGCGTCGCGTCTCCGGGAATTACCCCTGTTCCTTTTTCGCCGTAGCCCAGCGTTGGCGGAATTTCCAACTCGATCTTCCCGCCGACGGGACAGTACTGCATGCCTTCCATCCAACCGCGAACCACATCGGTCAATGCAAACGTGACCGGCTGCTTACCATAGGAAGTATCAAACTCTGTCCCATCATCCAGGGTACCTCGATAATTGACGAGGACTTTGTCTCCGACTCTCGGGTGCTTACCGTTTGTCTTTCGCAACAGTTTGTACTTCAGCCCAGTGGCCGTGGTGATGAATTCCTGAGGGGCGTCCGGTTTGAACTCCTTAATGCGGATGTTCCGGAACTTGCAGCCTTTGGCCTGTCCTTTCCAGTTGTATAAGCCGATATATCCGTCCTTTGGCAAGACGCGAAGTTGCTCGTAGTCGGCGGTTCCCGCGTCGACAATCAATTGGTCATTGAGGCGTACCTTAATCCGCCCGCTGTGTACTTCCAACTGCATGTGATTCCAGGATCCAGCCTTGAAGGCATCTTGCGATGGCGCGATGACTCCATAAAGGCCACCGCATTTCTGCAGCGGACCGAGTGCCTCAGATACATTGACTAATTGAATCTCAAGCCCGACCTTGCCGATTCCAGGATACCGCACCAGCAAGCCGGAATTAGTCTGGTAGGGCATATAGAACTCGAAATCAAATTCACAATCTCCATACGTCTTATTGAGCTTCAGCCAGCCCGGCTGATTCGTCTCGCAAACAATCTCGCCACCCACGACGCTCCAGCCCTTTGTTCCAATCCGGTGCGAGGTGAAGGTGTCATTCTCGGCAAACATCTGTGTCCAACCGGCAAGACTGTTCCCATTAAAGACTGACTTCCATTCGTTTTCCGCCGCGACCGGCAGCTGCGGCTTATCCCATTCACAGATGTAGCCAGGCTTGTATTGGGTAGGCTTCGCAGGCTGGTCGTGCCACTCGCCGGTGGCGAACTTGAGAGTCATTATCAAGTAGTGCTCGCTGTTCCCTTTATTGTTAGGTTGTTTGCCCCCGACAGACCAGTTCTGATATTTCATTTCCTTGCCGTCGCTCCACAACCAGCGACCTTCAGTGACTTCGTCAGTCGCCCCTAGCCAGACAGTATCGACATTACTTCTTGCAGCGAGTCCCGCCAGAAAAGTGTTTTCGGATGCATTCCGAACATCGGCCAATCGTCCGCCCAGATCCCGGCATTTCTGGCGGGCCTCATGCCAGCTTAGTGATTCTGTGAATACTTTATAACGCTTCGTTCTAAACAGGGTCACATCCGCAGGAATCTGTGGCCGGTTACCGGCATCGGATGGCGCAGGCGGATCCGTGACGGTCGTCGACAGATCCTTGATTTCCACTTTTCGAAACTGAACTTCGGTGGTGTCTCCGAGTTGCTGCAGAGCGATGCAGCCGCGTTTATAGGTTTGAGCCGAGTCGACAAAATCGATCGTCACCTGGCCATTGACTTTGATGGTGATGTGGTTTCCCACAGCGATCACTTCCATCGTGAACCACTCTCGGGGTTTGACGAGTGGCGTGACAACTTCTCCGCGCGGGTCAATGTGCATCAAACTTCCGGTCTGCCATCGCAAATTCGGGTTGCCTTCAATCGCGGCCTCGTAGCCGCGGTCTCTGATCTTCCCGGTCCCGAAGTAGCTCGTGCGGAAGCAGACGCCGCTGTTACCCGTCCCGTTGATCTTGGCTTCGACGCGGATATGAAAGTCGGTATAGTCACCGGTAGTAGTGAACAGGTGGCTTTGGTCGCGCCCCCGTCCCACGATGGCCTCGCCTTCTACTGACCAGATCCCCGTACTCTCGGGGTGCTGCCTCCATCCCGTTAGATCTTTGCCATTGAATAGTTGCTTCCAACCGGCAGCGATATCGGCGTCGGATAGCGTATTGGCGGGTGCTGTGGGTGAATTTGTCGGCGCTGTGGACACGGCAGCTTTGGGCAGTTTGCGCCCCGCGTCGACGGTCAGCATCACCCGAAAGCCGATGTCATGGCTGCGGGCTGTGGGGGCGCGACCATCACGACTTGCGGCACGGCAATTGGCCGCCGCTTCGTACCAACTGCCGCCTTTGACTACGCGCTCAGAAAGAGTGTAAGCGGGGCCACTGGGATCAAGCGCCGACTCTGTCTGAAACTGTCGGTAGTAGGTCGGCTCCCACCAATCCTGGACCCACTCCCAGATATTGCCATGAACGTCATGTATACCGAAGGGATTCGATTCCAGTTCGCCTACCGCGTGAGTTCGCTGCTGGGAATTCGCCGGGAACCAACCGGTGATCCCGAGGTCTTCCTCTTGGTCGCCGGTCCAATACTTTCTGGTTGTTCCGGCTCGGCAGGCGAATTCCCATTCCGCCTCGGTCGGCAATCGATAGCCAGTTCCGTCTTGCGGCGTCACCGTTTCCCCAGCGCGGACATAGCATGGCTGGAGTTCCTCCTGCTGGCTGAGTTTCAAGCAGAACTCAGCCGCATCGTTCCAACTCACCATTTCTACGGGGAAGCCTGACGTATCCTTCCCACCCAGCTTGTCCTTCCCTCCCCCCATCGCAACGAACCACGACGGATTGCCAACCATCACGCGGTTGTACTGGTCCTGCGTGACTTCGCGGGTGCCGAGATAGATCGGTTGTGTCAGAATCACTTTGTGCTGAGGGGCTTCGCTTTGGATGTATTTCTGCCAGTAGTCGCTCACGCCCGCTGCCTGAATAGCCACTTCCACCTGCGTACTGCCCATCAGGAATTCTCCCGGTGGGATCAGTCGAAACTTCATACCGAGTGAATTAGTATACTCGACGTCAACTTTGAGGTACTTGGCCCAAGCCTCCTGATAGGCCTTCGCCTGATCCTTGTTGAACGGAGCAATCGCTGGTTGCGGAGCATCCGCAGGCCACTGATGACTGGCAGGTGGCGCTGCCGGGGCGGACTTGGGCTCATCGGTTTTGCTGTTGGCGGGATTGCTCTGGGCGACATTCGTCGTAGCACCTTTCAGCTCCTGCGAGACCGGCAGCCCATCAATGACAACCTTCCCGTCCAGCAGTTTGAATGTCACGAGGAGCTTCTCGTTGCGTTTCAGAGTCAACTCGCGAGTCGCCGATTCGATCGCCACTCCGTCCTGCAAAAACTCTAAGGTGTGTTTGTCCGTGGGCGTAACGCTGTAGGTTTGCTTTCCATTTTGGACAATCGCGGTAATACCATCAAAACGCACAGACAGATTCGGGTCTGCAATCTCGATCTGCAAGGTGCCATGCCGAGTCTGAAACAACACAATGACGCCGAGCACGACCAAAAGTGCTCCGGCGCCGCCCAACGAGGTCCACTTGAATGCGGGAGTCTGTCCATCCCACCAGCCTCGCAGTTGTTGCAACCATGATGTGGTAGCCGTACGGCGGCTGATGGGTGCCGGTCGACTCTGTAGTCGCTTACCGATCGACACGATGCGGACGTCCGCCGGTTCCGCCACTGCATTCTCACCAATCTCGCTCGGCGACCGGATTGGCTGAGGTGGTCGAACAACTGACGTTTGCGGCGAACGATTGAGATCGATCCTGTTGAGGTCCGCGATCACTTCCGCGAGATCCTGATAGCGATCGAGCGGTTCCTTGGCGAGCATCTTGTCGCAAGTGGCCGCGAGTTGCGGCGGCAAATCAGGCTGGATCGTCCGCACTGCGGGTGCATCCAGCAGCGATTTCTGCCCGAGGATCTGCATGGCCGAACCACTAAACGGCCACTGCCCCGTCAACATTTCGAACAGGATCGTTCCCAACGCATAGATATCACTGCGCTGGTCGATCTCCTTGGAATTTCCGCTGGCCTGTTCGGGAGACATGTATGCGGGAGAACCGAGAATCGTTCCGGCCTGAGTCGCCGCCGCATTGCTGCCGATGGTCGAGAATTTGGCCAGCCCGAAGTCCATGATCACGGGCGTTCCGCGCCGATTGATCATGATGTTCTCCGGCTTCAAATCACGGTGAATGATTCCCAAAGCATGCGCTTCAGACAGGCCATCGGCCAGTTGCAGGATCAGCGACACGGCCTCAGCGACTGGCTTACTCTTCGCTTCCAGTTGCGACTTCAACGTTTCGCCTTCAATGTACTGCATCGCAATAAAGCACTGCTCACCAACAGCCCCCGCATCAAATACCTTGCACAGACTGGGATGATCGAGCTTCGCGGCCGCCTTGGCTTCCGTCTCCAACCGCTGCAGCAGCTTTTTAGAACCCGACGCAGCAACCTTGGGGATCTTCAGCGCCACCGGCCGATCCAGCTGCGTATCGGTGGCCAGGTAAACAGCCCCCATCGCCCCGCGGCCCAAGAGCTTTTCAACCTGATAACGACCAAACATTGCCGGCAAGTTCACGAACGGGCCCGCGACTGCAGGAGTCGAATCTGCGGGACGGTTCGTCTCACGGCTGGCAGCCGCATGTTGCCGTTGCTGCTCGGCAGACGGCAATCGACGATTGGGTTTCTGGGGATCTGACATGAGCTCGGTCCATTCACAGGCGAGTATTCAGTACTGACTTTTACAGGCTCAGAGTTATCAACCAAGGAGGCAAATACCTCACCGCTCACTACTGCTGGCTTTCTCAGACCCACGGGCAACCTGAGCGCGTTCCTCTGTAGTAGATGTGGAAATATGGCGTTGTCCCGACACCTTCAACGGGCAATTTCATAAATTGGTCGAATCGACTCAGGTCCGTGAGCCAATGAGTCCGCCAGTCTTGGGGGATTGAGCATGCTTCTTGTCATCAACAGTGATGATACTCATTCGCACTATCCGCCTTCCCGACCGTGATGCAGAACCCTGGCCACGCGGAAACCCAAGTTGTTGCCGCGTAACTCAGGCGTCCAGTGTCCGCGAAATGCCGAACGGCAAAAATCGGCCGTGTGAAACTGACATCCGCCCCGGTAAACGCGATGCTCGCTGCTCGTGGAAACGAGGGGGTTGTCGCCGCCTGGCAACTTTTCGTCGTACCAGTCCTGGCACCATTCCCATACGTTGCCGTGCATGTCATGGAGGCCAAACGGATTCGCCTTCTTCGTTCCCACCTGATGAGCATAGCCCTCCGCGAGCGGAGTGACGCCATCGTCATACCAGGCGAACTCTTTGAGCAGTGCCGCGTCATCACCAAAACTGAAACGCGTTAAGGTGCCTGCACGGCAGCAGAATTCCCACTCCGCTTCGGTCAAGAGACGGTACTGGGCGCCTTCCTTGGTGCCGAGCTTCGTACAGAACTGTTCCGCATCATCCACATTGACAAATGTTGCGGGATAGTCCGATCCTTCCTGGATTTTCTCCTTGCCGGTCCACGGCTTCGTTGCCATGATCTCCGACCATTGCCCTTGCGTGACTTCGGTCTCGCCCACCTGAATTGATTGCGGCAATGTCACTGAGACCTGCTCCTCATCGTCAATCCGATCGATTTCGCCGAGGGGACTTCCCATCTTGAACTGTCCCGGCGGGATCAATACCAGATTCATGCCGATGGAATTCTGTTCGACGACTTTCACACCCATGTACTTCGCCCAGGCTGCCTGGTGGACTTTCGCCTGCGCACTGTTGAAGGGCACAAGCGCCGGCGGCGGGCCATCCGCAGGCCATTTGTGCTTTTCGACGTTGCCAGCGGCTTCCGTTTTTGGATTTCGGACTGAGTCTGTCGCAAGTCCCTTTGGCTGCACGCCGTTCGCCCCCACGTCGGGTTTTCCGATGATGGGTGCGATCTGCACGATCCCATTCTGATTCGGAAAAAACAAGAAGATGCCCAATGTCAGAAGCAAAGCCCCGACACCGCCCAACGCGAGCCACTTGACTGCCGAAGTCTGGTCGTTCCACCAGCCAAGGAGTCGTTGGGGGAATGTCGTTGGTCCAACTCTGGATTTGCGGCTCCCGCTGGCTGACTTTCCGGGTTTGCGTTTCGCGACTGGCCCCGGTCGATCATCAGTCTGATCGAGATCAACACCCTTCAAATCGGCGATCACCTCTGCGAGGGTCTGATAGCGCTGGGCACTATCCTTGGCGATCATCTTGTCGCAGATGGCTGTGAGATCAGGATGCAAGTCGGGTCGGATGGTCAGCGTCGCCGTCGGATCCAGCAGTGACTTCTGCCCCAGAATCTGCATGGCTGAACCGGTAAACGGCAATTCGCCCGTCAACATTTCGAACAAGATCGTCCCCAGCGCATAAATGTCGCTCCGCTGGTCGATTTCCTTCACTTGACCATTGGCCTGCTCGGGGGACATATAGGCCGGCGAGCCGAGAATGGTTCCCGCCTGCGTCGCCATGGCGTTGCTGGAGATCGTCGAGAATTTCGCCAGTCCGAAGTCCATGATCACCGGCGTGCCGCGCAGGTTGATCATAATATTTTCCGGCTTCAGATCGCGATGAATGATTCCCTGGGCATGCGCTTCGGAGAGCCCCTCAGCAAGCTGCACGACCAACGACACCGCTTCGGCGACCGACTTGCTCTTCGCTTCCAGTTGTGACTTGAGCGTTTCGCCCTCGATATACTGCATGGCGATAAAGCACTGCCCGTCGACTTCTCCCGCATCGAAGACCTTGCACAGACTGGGATGATCAAGCTGGGCCGCAGCCTTGGCTTCGGTCTCCAATCGCAGCAGCAGCCGCTTTGATCCAGAAGGGGCGACCTTGGGAATCTTCAGCGCCACGGCTCGACCGAGCTGAGTATCGCGGGCCAGGTAGACAGCCCCCATCGCTCCTCGTCCGAGCAATTTTTCCACCTGATAGCGTCCAAACATTGCCGGCAAGTTCGCGAACTGCCCCGCTCCTGTGGGAATCGAATCCGCGGGACGACTCGTATCGCGACTGACGCCCGCCTGCTGCCGCTGGCTGTCCGCTGACTGCAGCCGACGATCTGGCTTCTGGGGATCTGACATAAAACCGGTCCGTTTGCCAATCAGGAGCAAGCAGCATTGTGTCGCCACGTTCGCCAGAACGTCGACAGTCTTACCAGTTTCCCACACTCTGGCGAGTGTGGCTACCATCGCGTCATTTTTGTCGACTCGTGAGCGGCACGGCGTTACCCGCCGGTTCTTCCATTGAAATTGGTCACAACACCGGTGGCTAGCGCCATTCCGCTCACAGTTGGAGCTTTCCCGAATGTGCAGACTTAAAGCGTTGGAGCAATCGCTGTCGCCTGGACCGTCTTCGGCAGCCAGTCACGCACGCCGTTGATCACAGTGACGTCATGGGTCGTAATGGGGACACCTTCGACACCGGGCGGAGGTGGCGTCGGGCGAACATAAACGCCAATGACCGCACCATTCGCGCTGAGCACCGGACTTCCCGACCAATTCTGATCTTTCAGGATCCCATCGAACTTCACCAGGCACCGCGCGGGGACCGCTGGATTGGGAACCGGTTCGGCATGTTGCAATCGCCCCACGTGCTGCTCCAGAAGTTTAGGATGATCGGGATCGACCAGGGCATCCGTCCGTGACAGGGCATGTCCGATCAACGTCATTTGCTGGCCAACTTTAATCGGCAGCGATTGTTCCCACGACAGCGAAGCCGGCGAATCCTTGGAAATATCGAGCACCGCGATGTTGACATTGACCGATTCTTCCGCGGCAACGATGGCCTCGGAATCTAGTTTTCGCAACAGATCTTCAGCCTCTTTCCGGTCGTTCGCATCCTTGATTTTTTCCAATTCGGGGAGCAGGCGGTTGATCTCACGAATAGCCTGATCCGCCTTACCGATCGCCGATTCATACTGGGGATGCAACGTCATTCGAGTGATTTCGAATTCAGCCCCGCTCAACGTGTGGCGAGCGTAAGCATGAGGAAAGAATTCCTGATTCAAGGCAATGCCGCGCGCCGCGTCTCCAGTCGTGACGAGCCTTCGCGGGGCCACGGCCCAGGCAGTCCCCAACTGGACTGTGCGAGACCGATCTGCCGTCCTGAGTTCCAGGCTGTACAATGCCTGTCGGGCATCAACCGCCGGGATCTTAGA
>JAQGHS010000622.1 GCA_028291605.1 Planctomycetaceae bacterium
TGCTCCGTTGTGAGATTGAACGCATCCATGATCTTTCTTCCTTGAGAAACGCGACTCCAAAACCGACAATTCCTTTCCTGATCTCAATTCTAACAAATTTTCCACCCACGATCGTGATGCCTACCCCCGTCGTGGTCAAAGACAAGAATGCACGCCACGTCCTGTCTGAGTTTGCGATAGGATTGGGAGCTTTGGACCGATCGAGCGCAATTGTGCTTTTGCGGTCTGAGTTTAGAGGCCATAAGGACGCGTATATCGAGCGGCAACTGACATACATGCTGAGCAAGATTAGGAAAGCCATCCGTGATGCGATGTCCGAGTCGACAGCCGCCCGGATTGAGAAGGACATCGATCCGATTCCGTTCGATGGCCAAGTCTGGAGGGCGAAAATTCAGATAGGACACGTCTATCGCGATGATCAGAACCGCGTACGTTTTCGCCGGCACGATGATCCATGATTTTGCCCTGTTGCGCGGCGCAACAGCGCGCAACCGGCCCTGTTGCGCATAAGTGACGGATTTCATAATTCCAGAACCTCCACTTGAGCAATAGTTTACACCGAGACAAGCCAGCGTTATCCCGCCACTCGCGTGTTGCGCGCAACACGACCTTTTCCCCCAATCTGCAAACGATCGCATTCCGCGGCCGTAAGCAGATTGGAGGGAAAAAGTGGAAAGTGTCGATCACTCGCAGTCGACGGTTGCGGCGCTGGGATCAGGTTCCAAGGGCGTTACTCCGGCATTCATTGAGGGCGTCCTCCGCGAAGGTCCGACCGCAGAACTGGTGAAGTGGATCGGGTGGCGAGTCTGCACGAGCGTCGGGCTTGGACGTGCCGATCACGACGAAATTTGCCAGGATCTGAGAGCCGACCTCGCACGCCGGGCGGTCCAATTCGAGCCCGATCGGAGTCCTTGGATCGCCTTTGCCAGGCTCGTGCTCGCGCACCGGGCGACTGTCCTGTTCCGCCAGTATGTTCGGGCTCGCAGAGAACGGCTCTCCGCGGTGCTGTGATCCGACAGGGCGAGGTCCGTCGGCTCTTCGTTGACGTTGGTCGCCGTGACGATGTAGTTCTTGTCGATGGTCAACCCGCCGCTGTCGGTGGCCCGAATGCGGATGGAGTACGTGCCTTGGGCTTCGAAGTTCAGGACTTGGGCCGTCCGCAGAGTATTGCCGGCGATCTGGAAGAAGGAGTTGTCCTGACTCCCCGTTCCCGGGACCAGCGTGTACGTCAACGTATCGCCGGCATCCGGGTCGGTGCTGGACAGAGTAGCGATCAATGTCCCCACCGGCTGGTTCTCGGCGACGGTCGTGGCGGACAGCGCCTGGTTGGTGGGTGTTTCGTTCAGATTAGTGATCGTGACTGTGAACGTGTTGTCGAACGTCAAGCCATCGTTGTCAGTCGTGCGCACGCGAATCGAGTACGTTGCTTGAGTTTCAAAATCGAGCGGCTGGGTCGTCCGCAGAGAATTGCCGATGATCCGGAAGAGTGCGTTATCGTTACCGCCGGCTCCCGAGACCAGGCCATAGCTGAACGAACTGCCGAAATCGGGATCGGTAGTGGAAAGCGTGCCAATGCTCGTTCCCGCCGGCTGATTTTCGTCGATGGCCGTGGCCGACAGGGCGACGTGGGTGGGGGCTTCATTCACGTTGGTGGCGGTAATCGTGAGCGATTTGTCGAACGTCAACCCGCCACGGTCGGTGACGCGAACGAGCACTGAGTACGTGGGCTGGCTGTCAAAGTCCAGTGGCAGGCTGGTTTGCAGGGTGTTGCCGAAGACCTGGAAGAACGCATTATCGTTGTCCCCCGTCCCCGGGACCAAGGAATAGGTCAGCGAATCGCCGATATCCTGATCGCTGCCGGTGAGCGTGCCGACCGTAGTCTCTGCGGACTGATTCTCGGCGACGGTATTTGCCGACAGCATCAAATCAGTGGGTGTCTCATTCGCATCCAGAGCAGCGATCGTGAAGGTCTTTTCAAAGCTCATTCCGCCGACATCAGTCGTCCGAATGCGAATTAAGTACCCGGATTGAGTTTCAAAATCGAGTGGTTGTCCTGTTTGCAGCGTATTGCCGACGATGCGGAAGAATGCGTTGTTGGTGCTGCCGGTACCCGGCACCAAGGCGTAGGTGAACGTGTCACCGAGATCCGGATCGGTGGTCGACAGCAGCGCGACCGATGTCCCCGCCGGCTGGCTCTCGGCGACCGTGCTGACCGAGAGGCCCAGATTCGTCGGGATTTCATTGACATTAAGGACGTTAATCGTATATGTCTTGTCGAAGGTCAGCCCACCGAAGTCGGTCGTGCGAATGCGGATTGAGTAGGCGGACCGCGTTTCGAAGCTCAGCGGTTGCGCCGTGCGCAACGAATTGCCGACGATCTGGAAGAAGGAGTTGTCGGTGCTGCCCGCTCCCGAGACCAGGGTGTAGGTGAACGTGTCGCCGGCATCCGGATCGGTGCTGGATAAGGTGCCGATGGGCGTCGCCGACGGTTGGTTCTCTGCGATCGTGGCGGCCGACAGCGCGGAATCGGTGGGATTCTCGTTCGCATTGGTGGTGGTGACGATCAAGGATTTATCGAACGTCAGTCCAGCGAAGTCGGTCGTGCGGATCCGGATGGAATATGTGGCCTGCGCTTCGAAGTTCAGCGGCTGTGTGGTCCGTAGCGAGTTGCCGACCACTTGGAACAACGCGTTGTCAGCACTGCCGGTCCCCGTGACCAGGGCGTAGGTGAGAGTGTCGCCAGCATCAGGATCAATTCCGGACAGCGTGCCCACAGTTGTTCCCGCCGGTTGATTCTCGACAACCATCGACGAAGACAAGGCCAGATCGTTCGGCGTCTCGTTGGTGTTGGTGGCCGTGATCGTGACAGTTTTCTCAAATGTCTGCCCGCCGAGGTCGGTCGTGCGCACGCGAATCGAGTACGCCGCCTGAGCCTCGAAATTCAGTGATTGTGTTGCCTGCAGAGTATTGCCGACGATCTGGAAGCCGGCGTTATCTGTGCTCCCCGGTCCCGTAACCAGGCTGTACGTAAACGCGTCTCCGGCATCCGGGTCAGTGCTGGATAAAGTGCCGATACCTGTTCCGGCCGGCCGGTTTTCTGCGATCGTCGTGGCTGATAAGGTCAGGTTGGTCGGCTGCTCGTTGACGTTGGTGACAGTGATGGTGAAGACGTTTTCAAGAGTCAGGCCCGCCAAGTCTGTGGTACGAATGCGAATGGCATATGTGACTTGAGATTCGAAGTTCAGAGGTTGGGCAGTCCGCAGTGTATTCCCAGTGATCTGAAACAGTGAATTGTCCGTACTGCCAGAACCCGAGACTAGCGAGTAAGTGAACGAATCACCCGTATCGGGATCTGTAGAGGAGAGATCTCCGATCGATTTGCCTGCGGCCTCGTTCTCGGCGACAGTGTTCGCTGACAGAGCCAGGCCGGTAGGAGACTCGCTCACGTTAGTAGCTGTGATCGTCAGGATCTTCTCGAAAGTCGATCCAGAGAAGTCAGTCGCGCGAACGCGAATCGAATAAGCAGCGTGCGTTTCGAAGTTCAGTGGCTGTGCCGTTCGCAGGGTATTGCCGACGATCTGGAACAGCCCGTTGTCGGTGTTGCCGATCCCCACTGCCAGGGTCAAGGTCAGAGTGTCTCTGGTGTCGGGGTCGGAGCCCGACAAGGTGCCGACAAGGGTTCCCTGTGGTTGGTTCTCTGGAATTACCGACGCCGATAGTGTGATATCAGTCGGAGCTTCATTAACGTCAGTGACTGTAATCGTAAAGAACTTCTCGAGTGTGAGGCCACTGGAATCGGTGGTCCGGATGCGAACGGAATAGCTGGACTGAACTTCGAAGTTCAGTGATTGCGATGTTCGCAATTGGGTACCGACGATCTGAAAGTCACCGTTGTCGGAACTTCCGGCCCCTGTGGCTAATGTATAGATAAACGTATCACCCGCATCGGGATCGGTGCTGGACAAAGTGCCGATCACCGATCCCGCCGGCAGACCTTCCGCGATGGTGGTCGGCGATGCTGCCAGATTGGTCGGGCTTTCACCCACATTGGTGACGGTAATCACCAGGTCCTGTGAAGTGGTATGGGTCAGGCTATCGGTGACAATGACGGTGATGTGGTAATGATTATCGGCACCCTGATCGAGAGCGTTTTCGAAATTCGGGCTGGCGACGAAGGTCAGTTTGCCGGAAGTGTTGCTGATGTTAAACAAGTGGGCATCGGGGCCAGTCAACTCGAATGTTAGAGGGTTGTCCAGCGTATTGTTCGCGGCGATCAAGACAGCCGGCGTCGTGGCGGGTGTGTTTTCCGCAACCGATGCGGAGCTGGCGCTGGTGATCTGCAGCAGATCATCGTCTGTAATGTCGACCGTCGCTGTTCGAGCCGCCGGTTCTGCAGCGAGGGTAATGTCCGCATCGTGCGATCCGAATCCAATCAGCGTTAAGACAACCGAGCGAGGTCCGTCGAGCAGAGTATCGTTGAGCACGTTGACGTCGATATCCACCGCGGGCTGGCCGGCGAGGATGGTCGCCGTGCCGGTTAATGCCCCGTAGTCACTCCCGGAAATTGCAGTGCCGCCGATGGAATAGCTCACAATGGTGTTGGTCGAACTGGTTGCCGTTTGCGTGATGCGGAATTTGCCGTTGGTCGGTACGAGGCTCTCTGCTCCGTCGGTCACTTGCGAGATGGAGACGCTGGCGGTATCGGTGTCCAAAATCGTCCCCACCCCCGTATCGTTGAGGTTGATGTGTCGGTCACCCAGCTCGGTGAGGGTGGTCAACGAGGCGGTGAAAGTTTCGGTCCCTTCGACCAGGTTGTCGTCAGTCAGCGTGACCGTAACAGTGCGACTGATCTGCCCGGCGGAAAACAGGACGTGCTTAGTCGTGCTGACAAAGTCAGTTCCTCCGCCGATCGCCGAACCTGAGTTGATGGTGACATCGATGGTGACGTCGGTATCCAGGTCGTGATCACTGGAGAGATTCAGGACGACGGAGCCGGTGTTCTCATTGGCGGCGGCATCACTGATAGTGAAGACGGCAGTGTCGTCATCGGTCACGGTGCCGGTGCCTGTATCGCTGAGATCCAGGTTGTGCCCCCCCAGTGCCTGGCTGGTGCTCAGTGTGACCGTAAACGATTCCGTTGATTCCACCACGCCGTCGTTCGTGATGGCCACACTGACGGTCCGGCTGGTCTGGCCCGGTTGGAAAGTGATTTGTTGGACGGTGCTATTAAAGTCGCTACCGCCGCCCGTGGCCGTTCCACCGGTCAAGGTGACATCGACCGTGATGGCGAAATCCAGGACCTTGTCTGTGGTCAAACTGAAAACCAAGCTGCCGGAACCCTCGGCGCTGGTGACATTATTAATGGTAAACGTGGCCGCGTCATTGTCAGCGATGATTCCCGTTCCCACGTCACTGAGATCAATACTTCGTCCGCCAAGTTCTGTCGCAGTGCTTAATGTCGCGGTGAACGATTCCGGACCCTCGACCAGATTGTCGTTATTCAACGGGACGCTGACGATTTTACTGGTCTGTCCGGCGAGAAATGTCACGTGCTGTACGGTATTGGCATAGTCAGTTCCGCCTCCAGTTGCGGTGGAGTCGGCCAGCGTTACATCGATCGTGACGTCGATATCGAAAGCCTTGCTGGTCGCGAGAGTAAAGACTAAGACGCCGGCACTCTCGTTGGCCGTCATGTCGTCAATCGTGAAGGTGGGGGTATCTGTGTCAATAATCTTCCCGGTACTGGTATCGCTAAAATTCACGCTGCGATCGCCGAGTGACGTACTGGTGCTCAGGGCCGCCGTGAATTGCTCGGCGGCCTCGACGAAGTTGTCGAGACTGAGAGGCACGTTCACCGAATGGGTAGTTTGTCCTGCGAAGAATGTGATGTGCTGAACGGTACTGTCGTAGTCGGTCCCGTTGCCCGTGGCCGAACCGTCGAAGAATGTCACATCTACGACCACATTTACGTCGAGTGGCTGGCTGGTGGCGAGAGTGAATGCCAGGACCCCGGCCGATTCGTTGGCCGTCACGTTATCAATCGTGAAAGTCGCCGTATCATTGTCGGTTATCGTCCCGGTCCCGGTATCACTGAGATCGACATGACGGTCGCCGCGGGGGGTTCCGCTACCCAGCGTCGCCGAGAACGTTTCGGTAGACTCGGCCAGATTGTTATCGATCAATGGTATACTCACCGACTGACTCGTCTGCCCGGCCAGGAAGGTGAGGTGCTGGGGCGTGTTGACATAGTCGGCCCCGCCGCCGGAGGCTGTGCCACCGCTGAAGATCACGTCGACGGTGAGATCGATATCAAGCGCCCGACCGGTCGTCAGGCTGAGGACGAGTGCTCCGGCACCCTCATCAGCCGTGATGCTGTCGATGGTAAACGTTGCGGTGTCGTTGTCTGAGATCGTTCCAGTGCCGGTATCGCTGAGATTCACGGCGCGATTACCAAACGCTGTCGCGGAGCTGAGGGCTGCGAGGAAGGTTTCAGTGGCTTCGACCAGGCTGTCGTCGTTCAGGGCGACCGTGATCGTGTTGTTGGTCTGACCTGCCGGGATCGTGACATGCTTAATCGAGCTGGCATAGTCGGCCCCGCCCCCGGTCGCCGTCAGATCGCTGAATGTGACATCAACTGTCACGTCAATATCCAGCGGGCAGCTGACAGTGACCGTGAACGTCAATGCTCCGGTCGTTTCCGTCGAAATGATGTCGTTGATCGCGAATGTGGCCGTATCATCATCGCTAATCGTCCCGGTGCCGGTATCGCTCAGGTCGACATGTGGATGGCCGGGGGCCGCTGTGGTACTCAACGTTGCAGTAAAAGATTCGGTCGCTTCAACCTGGCTGTCCTCGTTGAGGGGGACGCTCACCGTCTTGGTGGTCTGACCGGCCAGAAACGTCACGTGCTGAACCGTACTGACGAAGTCCGTCCCACTACCCACGGCAGTACCGTTCAGGAATGTCACGTCCACCGTGAAGTCGCTCGTCAGGGCCATGTCCGTCGTGAGATTAAAAACCAGCGCGCCAGCAGATTCGTTCGCGGTCACGCTATTGATCGTGAATGTTGCCACGTCGTCGTCAAGTATCGTTCCGATCCCGGTTTCACTAATGTCCACGTTGCGGTCGCCGATTGCGGTTGCGAGACTCAGAGCGGCCGAGAAGGATTCGTCCGCTTCATTCAAGCTGTCATCATTCAACTGCACACTGATGGTCTGGCTGGTCTGGCCAGCGAGGAAGGTGATGTGCTGGACGTTGCTGGTATAGTCGGTCCCTCCGCCACTCGCCGTGCCGTCGGTGAACGTCACATCAATCGTGACTGCAATATCCAGGGCCAGGTTCGTGGTCAGACTGAAGGTCAGGACGCCGGCCGATTCGTCGGCGGCAGCGTTGTTGAGCGTGAACGCTGCCGTATCATTGTCGGAGATCGTACCCACCCCGGTGTCACTGAGGTCCACCCTGCGGCCGTCGAGAGTGGTATTGGTGCTTAATGCCACCACGAAGGTCTCGGTGGCTTCCACCAGGCTGTCGTTGTTCAGTGTCACGCTGACTGACCGGGTGGCTTGACCTGCGATGAAAGTGATATGCTGGACTGCGCTGGCATAATCGGTCATCCCGCCAGCCGCGGTGGCATCCGTGAATGACACGTCGATGGTCACGTCGATATCGAGCGGTTGATTCGTGGTGAGATTAAAGACCAGTACTCCGGCACCCTCGCCGGCTGTCGCGCTATTGATCGTGAATGTGGCCGTATCGTTGTCAGTGATCGTGCCGGTTCCGGTATCCGTGAGATCTCCTTGGTAGCTGATCGGCAGTGAGCTCGGGCTGAATGAGGCACTAAATGTTTCGGTGGCTTCGACCAGATTGTCGTCGGTGACCGCCACGCTGATCGTCCGGCTGGTTTGGCCGGCTGGCAACGTAATATGCTGCACCGCACTGGTGTAATCGACCCCGCTGCCGGTGGCTGTTACGCTAGTGAACAGCACGTCGATGATGACATCGACATCGAAGGCCTTATCGCTGGTTAAAGTGAAGAGCATTGCTCCGTCAGTCTCGTTGGCATTGGCGTCATTCAATAGGAGCGTGGCGGTATCGTCATCCGCAATGGCGACACTGGCGGTACGCAGTGCCGCGAGTGGATTCAGGATGAGTTCGGGATCCTGGCTACCGAATCCGGTCAGGGTCACGACAACCGTTTCGTTTCCTTCCACGATGGCGTTATCGAGAACCTCGACGTCGATGTCGGCGCTGGTCTGTCCGGCCGGGATGGTCACCGTTCCGCTGAGTGTTGCGTAGTCCTGTCCGGCGCCGCCTGTCGCTGTACCGGTCACCAAGTAGTTGAGCACTGTGTCGGTAGTCCGCGCTTCCGTGATCGTCACCTGGAATTTGCCGTTCGTCGGTGTGCTGGATTCCGTTCCGTCCGAGATCTTCGCCACTGCAGCGGTCGCGTACTCTGCAGTTCGGAAATTCCACGCCCGCGGGCCAGTGATTGCCGCGGCCACATGACCGGCCAGGTCTGTCAGTGCAGATGCTGGAATCTCGATGTAATAGTTTGTGCCGCGCACCAGATCGGAGGGATTGATCGTCACCACGGCTCCGCTGGCGGTCACGGCTCCTGAGGTAACGTCAATTGTTTGTACGACAGAACCATCGCTGGCATTCTTGATCAGAATATTCCCAGTCCCCTTGGCCACGCTTTGGTTGAATGTCAGGACCAGGTTCGAGCCCACGGAAACTCCGCTGGCATTGTCGGTCGGGGACAGGCTGGTGAGTAGCGGGACCGGATCACCGAGATAACGGGAGAGCAACGTATCGTAGTCGTGGCCGTCAGCAAGGGCCTGACCCGCGATTACGATCCCGCCGTCCGGTTGCAGGATGAGGTCGCTAGCTTGATCGCGCTCCCCGTTGGCCATGTCGGTGACGACTTTGCCGTCGGTATCGAATGAAGTATCGAGCGCGCCGTTGGGCAGATAACGTACCAGGGCCGTGTCCACACGGCCTGCATTGTCGCTGGAGTAACCCGCGACGACGATTTTGCCATTGGCCTGCATTCGGACGCCTTCCGCGGTATCGCGAATGCGGCCAAAGTCTGTCGTGACTTTGCCGCCATTCCCGAACGTCGCGTCCAACGCTCCCGTTGAGCCGAACCTGGCAAGGGCAAAATCAAATCCCCCCGTGGCGCCGATGAGGGCTAGGCCGGCGACCAGGATCTGGTTGTCGCCGTCAATGACCACGCTGGTGGCAGTATCGGCGTTTCCATCGAATGTCAGCGTGCGAAAGCCGTCGCCATCGAATGCCGGATCCAGCGCACCGGTGGGCAGGAGTCGAATAATTCCGAAATGACTATTGTTATCCCCCTGGCCTGTTTGCCCTACCACGACGATGCGCCCGTCGGGCTGAACCGTTAAGGCGCTTGCGAAGCAATTGCCGGTGCCAAAGTTGAAGGTCAGGCTACCGTCGCCGTCGAAAGTGGAATCCAAACTGCCGTCCGAATTCAGACGCACCACGGCAAACTGATTGTTACCCGTTCCCGCCACAACAATCCGGCCCTGATCATCTATTGCGACTCCGTTGGCAGTATCGGGCGAACCGCCGAACGAGAGAGTCAGCCTGCCATCCAGATCAAATGAGT
The DNA here is from genome assembly GCA_028291605.1 of Planctomycetaceae bacterium. Lineage (GTDB taxonomy): Bacteria > Planctomycetota > Planctomycetia > Planctomycetales > Planctomycetaceae > JAKFVC01. Next base: position 9,632 of record JAQGHS010000622.1, read on the forward strand.
TATCCAGGCTGCCGTTAGGATTATAGCGTGCCACAGCAAAATCAAGGCTGGTATTCAATGTCTGGCCGACGACAACGATGCGACCATCGGGTTGAATCACAACCGCGTTGGCATACGCCGATGTACCGCCAAACGAGGTGGAGACGCTGCCTCCGTTGCCAAATGTGGAATCCAGGGACCCGTCGGAATTGTACCGCGACACCGTCAGCTCACTGGTCGATGTCCCAGTCAACCGACCGCCGACGGCCACAATCTTGCCGTCGGCTTGCAGGGCGACGGCACTGGCTCCGTCGCCGTACACCGCATCCAGCGGCGTCACGTCGATACCATCGCTGTCGAACGTCGTATCCAGAGGTCCCAGGACGGGGATGAATTCCGTCTTGAAATTCCAGGTCGTCTTATCGGCAATCCCGGGGAAGAAATTTCCTGAGCTGTCCTGGATCGCGTTGCCGGGAAATTCCACGTAGTAGTCCGTATTGCCTACGAGAGCGAATTTGACCGCGGGGTTGGCGTCGAGCGTCAAGGTCTTTCCGTTCGTGCTGACTCCAAAATCGGAAAGGCTGATCGATTGGACAATGGAATCGTCGCTTGCTTTCCGGATCAAAATCGTTCCCGAGGCCTTCAGGATCGTGTCGTCGAAGGTCAGGACCAGGTCGGTCAACACCGAAACCCCGGTCGCATTGTCCGCAGGGCTGAAACTGACGATAGTCGGCGGCAACTTATCAGTCGTGGTGAAGTTCCAGGCCGTCGGTCCGCTGATTCCGGCATACGCATTTCCCGCGAGGTCCAGCAGCGCCGTCGACGGGATTTCGATATAGTATCCGACCAGACTGGAAAGGTCAGCCGGATTAATGGTCACTTGAGCGCCTGAGATGGTAACGGTCGATGAGGTGACGTCGATTGTCTGGGCAATGGAGTTGTCGCTGGATTTGCGGATCAGGATATTGCCCGTCCCCTTCGCGATGTTCTCGTTGAAGGTCAGGACAAGATCGGTATCTTCCCGGACGGTCGTGGAGTTGTCGGACGGACTGCGGCTGATGAGGACCGGCGGGGCGACATCTGCGGTCGTAAAATTCCAGGTCGACGTTCCGCCCATTCCCACATATTTGTTATTTGACGAGTCCGCGAACGCGGTACTTGCGATTTCCACGTAATAACCAGTGTTGCTGGCCAGATCGGCCGGATCGATCGTCACCACGGCGCCCGCAATGCTGACTGCCGACGAGGTTACGGCGATGGTTTGCGCAATGGACGAATCGCTCGACTTGCGAATGAGGATATTGCCCGTCCCCTTGACGACATTCTCACTGAAGTTAATCACCAGATTCGTTGTTCCTGCCACACCCGTTGCGTTGTCGGCTGGGCTCAGGCTGATGATCGTCGGCCGCGTGACATCGCCCGTTCTGAAATTCCAGGCCGTCGGCCCGCTGAAGCCGGCAAATGCGTTGTTCATCTGGTCTTTTAACGCGGTCGCCGGGATTTCAACGTAATAATCCGTTTCTTCAGTCAGCGTGTTGTGAGAGATCGATACCTGGTTTCCATTGAAGATTGAGACGTTGCTGGACGTGACGTCGATGGTCTGAAAAATGGAATCGTCGCTCGCCCTTCTGATTAAGATATTGCCCGTTCCCTTGGACATGTTTTCTGTGAACATCAACACCAGGGAAAAGAACGGCGAAACGGTTGTGGCATCGTCCAGGGGGTAAATGGAAGTCACGGTGGGGGGCGTGGGAAGCTTGATGACCAGTTCGTTAGTAGATGAATCCGTGGCCTGGGCGCCGGAGCTGTCGACAATCAGTGTTTGCACTTCATAAGTCGTGCCGGGCGTGAGTGCCGGGAGGACGTTATCGGAAAGATCCCAAAAGGTGGCATTGTTATTAATTGCGTGCAGGTAATGCGGCGTCGTCAACGTCGTGCTGGACGCCAGGCTGTTCCCGGCGACAGCACCCAGCGTGTTGGTGATCGTAATACCGTTGTCCAAGGTGATCTTGACCAGTCCCCCGATCAACTGATTGCCCGTCGCAAAGGTGAAATTCGCATTGTCGACGATCAGGATGTCCCAACTGAAGAATTCGCCCGGATTGAAATCGTTGAAGGTCAACGACAGGATGCGAATATCCCCTGGGACATCCTGGTCATTAAAGTTGCTGTCAGCTTGCGGCGTGAGCAGTCCGACTGTAGTGGGACTGGTCAGCGCGACAAAATCTCCATTATTCTGATAGGTTTCGAAGTAGTAAGAATTGCCATCCTTGGGCAATATGAAATCCATGCGTGCGATATTGGCGGCTGACGAACTGGAATTTGTCAGAGTGAATGACCCATTTCCAAAAGTCGTGCCACCCAGACCACCGTTGGCGAGCAACGTCACGGTGTCATTGCCATGAATGGCAGGCAGGCGGACATAAATATCCGCGGGCCAATCGCCGCTAATGTCGCCCCTTAAGGGGGGAGTGGTATCGGTCGTTGCCTTCGGATTGACCGTAATTGTCGGGACTGCTGTCGAAAACTGCCCGTTGTCCCTCCAGTCCCAGCCCAGTAATCCCAGGACCCGCAAATCGGTCTTAGTCGCTACGGCCGAGACACCACTTGCCAGGGTCGGGTCCATAATCCCGATGTTCAATCCCGTGATCTCATCCGCTTTGAAATGGCTGGCTTGATTTCCATCGCTGAAAAAGGGCCCGATTCCGTTGGACATCGGAATGTCGCCCGTAATGATCGAGGGCGAAATGCCGGGCCTGCCGCGGAACGCCGAGGTATCAAACTTGCCGTCATAGAATACCGGGTAACCGCCATCATTAGTCGGCAGCAGGAACCGAGGTGCTGTCGAGAAGGTCGTCGCTCCAGTACCTGATCCGATTCGAAACAGATCTAGCGGAGTCAGATGCAGGTTTGGAAAACCCACGGTGGCAACGCTGTCGGCAGAACTGACAAAGCCCAGGACGTGGCCCAGCTCATGCAGGGCAACTCCTTCAAAGTCATAAGTCCCGGCAGTGACACCGTTCGACTTGTCGAAATCAAACGAGAACTGGCTGTTAAAGCTGATGGAGGCATCAATGACGACTCCCGAGTCAACGTGCGATGCACCTCCGGGCAGGAGGGTGAACCCCAGCGCCAGCGCATTCGCACGATTGACATTGAGGTAGGTTTGGCTGGCAGAAGCGCTTCCAGAAGTATTGTAGTATTTCAAGTTGCCTGGCGTCGGCAAAGAATTGGTCAGAGACTCGTCATTCGAGGCGTCCAAGATCATCGCCTGGCGCACATCGCTGTAGACCATCAAGTTGGTTTCCGACTGCGTAAGGCCCAAGGTGGTAGCGCCGAATGCCGTACCAAAAATATCGCTCGTTCCGTATTCTACGTCGATATTCAACGTAATCGGATCTGTAAACTGCGTTTCCCAGAATGCCGCCGCACGCAGGAAGGCACTCTTCGCAGCCGCATTGGAATTGATCTGAGGGCCAAAGTGGAGGACGATATCGAATGTCCCCGGCTGATTTTGAACGATGGCGTTGAGATTCTGACTGCCTGAGCCCTGGAGCTGCTGAGAACTGGCCACGTCCGATGGTGTGACAGTTCCCACATGGCTCTGGTAGAGCATGTAAGCTCCGTCGCCAACGGGTTGCGCGACTGCAACCGAATCCGATCCGTCCAGAGGGTCACCCGCGAGAAGTACGCGGTCCTCCAGGACTTGAATGTCAATCGGACCTTCAAACCGAAACCGTTCACTCCGCCGCAGCCGCCGCTGGCGGCCTCGCAACAGGCTTTGGAAAAACAGTTGAGCGGCCTGCAAATATCCGAATCGCGATGGTCCGCGAGAGTGCAATGACACGGTGAGCAGATTCCTTGGCGAGGGAAAGGAACTTGGTCCGAGTAAGTGGGCTGTTATCGTTTTATGAACCGAAAGATACTTATGGCAATTTGTCAAACGTGCTGTCTGAGAATCAGCTAGACAAATGGTGAACGCAGAGATCGTACAGGCGGTACGAACGAAAGGAAATTGCAAGCCGCAAAATAAAACGAATTCTTCGCAGAATGCCGGTAGCCCCGACAGCGAATGTCAACCGGTCTCTATACAATTCCCGATGGATTGTCTTGATAGCCGTTGTTCAGACCGCGCCCCAAAGGTACCGTTTAAGCTCCGCATACGACGCACGGCGAACGTCGAAATCCGTAAGACCATTTTAGCGCGCTTGGGTATCTTCACGTGGAGCGGAGCGTAATAGGCACCTCTAGAAGACCTCCGTTGGAAGGTACGTCGCTCAACGACAGAGATCGGGATTGCAGGTCGTAGCTGCGCCAAAAATTCCGTCCTACCCTGATCAGTCGTTGCCGCTCCTTCGCCGTCACCGAAATCTGCGCTGGCAGCCGCGATCGCAGGATACGATTCTCTTCCTTGAGGTAGGTAACCTGGCGCGCCAGATCCTGACGGGCGGCGGATGCTAAGAAGGCGAACAACGGGTGCAAAAGCCGGCTCATGATGCTATGGTCGCGAGATCAGGTTGGTTTGATGATTCGCAAGAAAGCAGAGAATTTTTACCCCGCAGGAGCCCCGGCGAAAGGCTGGTAACTTCACTGGGGTCACGACAATTCCCCACCGGTTGCGTTCGGGCGCCTCTGAGCGAGATTTTCGGAATTCAGCCCCGACAGCCACGGTCACTTGGATTGCCTGAATTACCAACAAAAACAGTTCTGGCGCTAACGACACTCTTTGTTCTGTTAGCCACTGACTACTGCAACCAAGGGGCACTTACCCTGCACCGTCAATGGCGCCAGCCATGCAGTGTCGGTAATGAGGATCGCGCGGCCGTTGATACGCAAGGTTTCGCCGAGGCCGGGGACAAAAAAGAGCAAACCAATCCGACCCGTCTCCAGAATGTTGCGATAGCTGTCTATGCGTTCGTTGCCCAAGCGATCGGGAATCAACGACATCTGATCATCAATCACATGAATGAACCCCGGGGTGTCGCCTCGAGGTGATGCATCGCAGCCTCCGTCGGCGAAATGAGTGCTTAGAACGGCAACACGGTGAATGAGCAATAAACTTCCGCATGTGCTCATCGAGCCTCTTCAACTCCTTGCGGAGAGAAAAGTCCGAAGGGTTCCCAATGACTGCCGAGAGTTGTTCGGCCGTGTGAATTTGTTCAACAATTCGATCAAATCACACGCTCATTCTCCTGCGAAATGATCAATCATGTTGTCGCTTGGATGAATTCCTGGCGGACTGGATGTATTTGACACCCATCTTAACAATGACGCCAGCCGATCGTCGTCGTACAAGGCATTCAATCTGCCGGGCCAATGTCGCCCAGCATTTGTCGCTGCCGGTTCCACTCCGGTTCCGCAACCACCTCCCGTAACTCCCGCTCGGAAATCGGATCCTTCCCACTCATCACTTGCGGCCAGCACAGGACCTGTTCTTGGATATCGGGGGCCAATACCAGCAGATTCATGATCTGGGTCACCCGCGCCCGCGTGACGTGCCCCAATCGGGCCAGGTCCGCATAGTCAGTCGCCACCCCAGTTTCGATCAACCGTTCGAACCGGTGCGCCAGGACTCGCAACGGTGCCACGAAGGTGACGCGCGACAGGCATCTCCGTCGCGTATGGGATGCTTCGGTGTGTCGGATCGAAGTTGACTACGACTGCGAAACCAATGGTCCTGCGGTAAAACCCCACGACTAGGCCTCCGACTCAGCGGTAGCTTGTCTCAGTACCGAGTCATCGCGGGCTGTTGTTCGGCTCACACATCCAATCAGAGTTGGGTCGGCCGGTACGCAGCGACTCTGCATCCGTAGGTAGCAACGCGGTCTTACGGTTGTTAGCCTTCAGTACCCCCAGCGGCCGGCGTCTTCGGGCTGAGTCACGGCCAAATTGAGGTCCCCGTCGGTGACGTTGGGATGTATGATTGAATTAGCCAGTCAATTGGGGTGGACTGAGGAAAGCTTCGCTGGATTGCATAGTCTGTCTTGCGTGAAGCGTCCCTCACATCCGAAGATGTAAATTCCGATGACTGGAAGAATTGAAAAAAGCTGCTCAAAACGAAACCACCAATGAAACCTGACTCCCCCTACTTCGCTCCGCTGCGAACTGCCTCATTGACCATCGCTGTCTGCCTAAGTTGCGCCGCCACCGGACTTGGAGCAGATTCCTTCGAGGGATTTATTGAGAAGCATTGCGTCCGTTGTCATGGCCCCAAAATGGTCGAGGGGGATGTGCGGATCGACAAATTTTCTCGCGATTTCAAGGCGGGCGCGGATGCGCACCACTGGGGAGAGGTCCTCGACCGGATCAATTCTGGCCAGATGCCGCCGAAGGGCGAACCCAAGCCGACCCAGGATGAGATCGCGACGTTTGTGACGAGTCTCGACTCACGGCTCAAGGAGGGGCGAGCGGCGCGGATGGCGGCCCGTGCGGCCGTGGCCCATTATCGGCTCAGTCGGAAAGAGTACCAGAACACGGTCTACGACCTGCTCGGCGTGCGCTATGATCCTGCCAAGCCGGGGGAGTTGAACGAAGACACCTTGTGGCATGGATTTGAGCGCATCGGGTCGGAGCTGTCGCTGTCGCCATCGCATGTCGATCGCTATTACCGCGCCGCAGAGATCGTGCTCGACCGCGCCTTTCCCGCCACCTCCGAGGCGGCTCGCAAGGTCCGCCAAACCGCTGTCGACCTTCGCTACCACGGCGGCAAAACCCAGCAGGAAACGCTGGATCGGTTCGGCATCAAACGACCGCTGCGATATCTCCTCTTCCCAGGTCGCGTCGAGACCGCACTCTCGCCCAACTGGCTCGGGAAGGTCGGGCCGGAATTCAGCGGACTCTACAAGTTCCGCATCCAGGCCAGTGGGATTCGTCCGCTCGGTGGCCAGCCGGCGCACTTGAGTATCGGCAAAGAAACGGGTGAAGAGACCGTCTCGGGCCTCATCGAATTCGACATCACGGCACCCGAAGACAAGCCGGCGGTCCAAGAGTTCGAAGTGTTCCTAGAGATGCCCACTAACCTGCATTTTGCCGTCGTCGCGTCTGACGTCGTTGACCGCAGAGCTGGCGCTGCCTTTCGTAACTCGCTGGCCAGTCCCAGCTACATCTTTACGCACAGC
>JAQGHS010000803.1 GCA_028291605.1 Planctomycetaceae bacterium
TGCTGCCCATTCAGAGATAATATCGATTTCGCCACCAAATCTCGCCGTCTCTCATACGGATCTTTCAGGAACGGCTCCAAGTGTTTCACTGCAGTCTCTGAATGGAGTACCAGAGCGCTGATGCAGCGAACTGCTATGTCCCATGCGCCAACGTCGTCTTTGGCGAGCCGGCTGAGTAACAGCTGCACGTCGGCATCATCTAATCGCGGATCGCACTTCAGACAAAGGTATAGATGTCCGAAAGCCAAAAACCAATCGTCGCGTTGTGCCTCATCCTTGAGGACAATTAGCAACCCTTCCTTTAACGCCGGATGGCCGGGGCAAGACCTCGAAACCGTGGTGATTCTTGCCCAGCCTTCAAATTTGGCATCTCCATCTTTGGAATTGATTTTTTCAAAGTAGATCTTGCATGTGTCTGCGACCTCATCGGCTTGGCAGAGACCGCCCGAGCAGGTAACTAATACAGCGCCCAGCAGAATCGACTTGAGCATCGTCATGGGCTTTACCCTAGTTACGCACCTGACTTGGCAGTCCGTTGCTCACACGCCTGCTGCAACGACTGAAACCGCTGTTGAATCTCCGCCCCTCCCAGTTGCGGGAAGAGAACCTTCGTCACGCCGATCAACTTCAGTGCCTTGTCTGGATTACCAAGTTCCAGTTCGCAACGGATGAACTGATAGCGAGCATCAAACCAGCCCCGTGAGCCCGACTTGTGCTGGCCTTCCAGTCGCTTCCAGAGCTGTTGGGCTTCCTCGGTCCGTCCACGCTGATTGAACTTCATAAGTAAGAGCGCGAAGCTCGTCATGAGGTCCGGGTCTTGCGGGCGGGTTTTTAATAGTTCGCGGAAGGGTTCGAGGGCCTGCTCATAGCGGCCGGCGGCGACATAGGCTTCCGCCACGCAACGGTCCAGCCGTTGCTGGTCGGCGGGGTCGAGTTGTGCTCGCTGGGTTTTCAGATTGAGGGCTGCTCGCAGTTGAAGTTCGCCCAGATTGTGCTGCGGCTTGTCCTGGGCTTGCGCCACCAGTTTCGAAAGTCCATCAATAATGGAGAGCAATTCCGACGGGCTGGAGGCGGCGACTCCCGTCAGGGTTTTCTCGGCCTCGGGGAACTTGCCCTGTCCGGCCAGTGAGACAACTCGCAACTTGGCGGCGGCTCGGCCGTATTCCTGCCAATGAGTGGTTGGGGCCGCTGGTGTTCCGTTGCGTCGCGGCTTGGTTGTGGCGACCGGGGCCGCACTTCGGGTAACCCATTCCAGCCAGCGATCGGTCGCCTCGAAATCGGGATTCGACGTTTGCAGGACGATGTTCGACAGGTGCAGGACGAGCACCGCCTGGTCTTCGGTCAGCGGCAGCGATTGATTGGCCGGCAGCAACAGTGTCAGTCGTTCGACCGCTTCCTGCTCCCATTCCTTGGTTGGTAATTTCAGCTCTCGCAAGCGTTGCAACAAACGGTCATAGCAACGGGCACTGGCCGCCGCCGCGACCGGGCCGCGTGGGTGAGTCGCGGGGATCTGCTGGTAGAGGCGGACTGCTGCCGAATTCTGTAATCGCTTCTCTTCCAGTTGTCCCAGCAGCCACGTCGCTTCGCCGCTCGTCGGATGATTGGGATAGTCCCGCCGTTGCGCTTCCAGCTTGGCCGTATACGCTTCGCGGTTGGGCTTGGTCGCACTGGCGGCATAAATCTGACCCAAGGCATACGCGGCCAGAAAATGGGCGTCGGGCGTGCGAGGATGCTTAGGATACTGCGCTACGAGTTGATTGAATGTCTGCGCGGCCTCGATGAAATGCGACGATTCAATCTCAATCGAGCCCTTCGTATAGGCCATGTCCAAAGCCACGTCGTCCCGGCCCGCCTCCTTCGCCGCCTGACTGGCAGCCGCGAAAGCTTCAATAGCTGCCGGGATCTGCTTCGCGCTATATAAGCCTCGTGCCTTCCGCAAACGGTCAGAGAGATCCGTCCCCAGCGTCCGCGATTCCCGAGCCTGGGTGACCAGCGATTCGCAATAGGTCGCCCAGTAGCCGGGGTTCGTGATTCGAGCACGTTCCACCTGTTGATCGATGGTCGTACGCAGTTCTGAAGCCAATTCACCGGCCTGGTTGGCTTCCGCCGCCAGCCACAGTTCAATCAACACCTGGATGCGCAAGCTCACTAATTCCCCCGGTGGGGCCGCCCGCGATTTGAGCGCCTTTGTCAACAGGTCCGCCGCTTCCACCGGGTTTTTATGCATCAGAAAAACCCGAGCACGTTCGGCGAGAACTTGATCGCGAATCGCCGCATTGGGAGCGGCCGCGTCCACATCGTCCAGCAACCGCATGGCCCGACTGGCTTCAATCCGCAAGCGAGCACAACCCGCCAACAACACCTGACTGGTCAGCCCGACTTCCCCCGCGCGGTCCGCATTTAGGGCGACCCCCAACCAGCGTTCGGCTTCTTGAATGGTAGAGAGTCGATCGGCGTTGTCGGACTTCAGCAAGTTGGCCGTATCGAAATAGGCCTGCCCTAATTCGTACTCCGTCATCAGCATCAACCCGCGGATTTCTGCGGGGATAAACTTGTCCTGCGGTCCAACATTCTTG
>JAQGHS010000644.1 GCA_028291605.1 Planctomycetaceae bacterium
TGTGAGGCATTGCTGTAAATCTCCCAGTGACGACGGAACGAACGGGCTCCGTGGCCGCAAGTTTAGAGCGGTCAGGAAACGGGATGGAGTGGAATTAGGCTGTGGGAAAAGGCGAACCAGGTACTACTGACAGCCGCAGATGGCTGCCGGAAGTTTTGAGGTCACCGATGTGGGTGGGAATTTCTGTGCAGATACTGTTGGACGATTGGAGTTGCGGTTGATAACCGGTATTGGAAATTGAGGCAAGAGCGAATTTGTGAGAACTTGTTGGGACAGAGCGTTTTGATTAAAGATCGGTGCAATTCACGCCGGGATGTCAGATCAAACCCCAAGAAGGAACAGGGGAGATTGGAAATCTAATCCTCACACGATTGACGGGTAAGTCAAGCGAAGGCTCTAGGCGGAAGTACTACGTGACCATTCGGGCAGAAAACGGCACCAGATCTTCCGGCTGTTGATTGTCCTTAGTCCAATCAACGAGCGATTTTCCGATGATTGGGGCAAACAGCAGTTGGGCAAAATCCAGCCCCCCGCTATACCAGACGTTCTCGCATTGTGCGACCTGATCAATGACCGGAATCCCATTCGCCGAACGCTGACTCATACCCGTCCATGCGCGATTGAAAGGGACGTCGCGCAGGGCGGGAATCAATTGCCGGGTCTGTTCCACGGCCCGCTCGGTGACTTTGGATTCGTTGTCAGTCGAGGGGAACGCGATCACCATTTCACCGCTCTTCAATTGCACCACCCAGTGAGTATCGAGTACCTGCCGCTTGAGCAGCGGGGTTGTTGCAGCTGTCGCAAGAAACGATTGCCGAGTCTGTTCAAATTCCGGCAAGACCAATTGATCTCCGGCCAGTCGCGCGAGGAACTGCGGATCGTCGCAGAAGATCGTCTTGGCGCGGATCGTGCCTGAGGACGTTTCGACACTCGTGACACGACCCGATTCCACTTTTACCGACGAGATGGAATCTACTGCGGCAATCTGTCCGCCGCGACGCGTGAGTCCCGTGATGAATCCACTGGCCGCCTTGAGGGGATGCAGCAGGGCCTCTGACGGATAATGTAAACCACCCAGCCGGCGGGGACTCAACGCCGGTTCGAGCAAGGCAACTTGTTCGGCATCGACGTCATGGACGGAATAGCCTTCATCTAATGCGGCCAGCATGTGCTGACGAGGATCGGGAGCCAAGCGTTGCTCGTCGACCATGAGGGCCCCGCAGACTCGCCAATCAATCTGAAATTCGGGCCGCACGGCCAGCTTGGCCCACCAGTCACGGCTGGCTTGCCCCAGTTGTTGAGTCGCCGGAGAAAATTGCCAGCGACACACATTGGGAATGATGCCACCCAGGCTCCATTCGGCATCGCGTGCGAGCTCGGTCGATTCTGAAACGACTTGGACTCGCAGACCGCGCTCGGCCGCAAAATACGCGGTTGCCAGACCGACGATGCCGCCACCGAGAACCAGCAAATCGGGCGACGGCAACAGCGCTGCTTGAGAAACCTGACGCACGTTGCGACGCTCGGCGTCGTTCAACGTCGTGAGCCATATGGAATCTTGGTCCGGATGCACTGCAACTGACTTTCTAAGAGACCGTCGTCGTGTGACGGAATGAGGGATTGTTGGGCTCTGGAGATAATATCGCAGCGCCGGCAAATTGTCGCCGACAGCCCTCGCTCCGAGAAGGAAACGCATTTGCAGACGTGGCGATGCCTTCAGACTGACATGTCGTTAAGTGTGAAGGCAAACAATCAGACAGGTGAGCCCCGTCCCGTGAGGGCGGGGGTAGAGTAACGACTCTGATTGGCGATACCCCGGAATTGCAAACGAGGTCGCAACTCTACCCCCGCCCTTACGGGACGGGGCTCACCAAAATAATTTATCACGGTGACCTGCGTCGAAGTCTCAATCCTCGGGAATGACAGCGACAACTATTCTACCGTGGCCGCGCCTTGGCATGTTTTGACCTACGTATGCAGCTCCAGCCTGATCAAACGGCACCACCGCATCCACAATGGGTCGCAAGTGACCTGAATCGAGAAGTCCAGTGATCTCCAAGAGCTGGTGTTGATTCGGTTCGACGATGAAGAAGGCCTGTTTGGTACGTTCGTCTGGAGTGCTCTCGCCGTCCGCGGCGATCGTTACCAGCCGGCCGGCTGGCCCCAGGACATTCCAGGACCGCGATAACATCGAGCCGCCAACGGTATCAAATACCACGTCGACGCCTCGAGAGAAATCCTCGAATTGCTCGGTGCGATAATCGATGACTTGGGAGGCTCCCAGTTGCAGCAGGAATTCCCGGTTGCGGGCTGAGGCTGTGGTGATGACTTGAGCTCCACGCCAGCGTGCCAGTTGAACTGCGATGACGCCGACAGCTCCCGAGCCACCGTGGATCAGGACTCGCTCGCCCGGTTGTAACCTGGCTCGATCGAACAGGCCTTGCCAGGCCGTCAGTGCCGCGATCGGTATCGATGCCGCTTCAACATGAGTCAGTCGGGCGGGCTTCTGCGCCACGGCCGACGGCACCGTGCAACAAAACTCGGCGGTGGCTCCTTCGGCATACCAGTCGTTCATCCCAAACACTTCCTGGCCGATCTTCAAGTCCACTCCGTCACCCATTGCGACCACGACGCCGGAGAATTCATGGCCGGGGATCGCATGGCGGCGATTGGTGCCAACGTTGGTATGCGTCGTGGGGTACCATTGAAGTTCCGAGGGAGTCACTCCCGCCGCATGCACCTGGATCAATACCTCGCCTCGATTGGGCACTGGTTGTTCGACGACATTCTGGAACACTCCGGGAATCGGCCGTGTATCGTCGCTTTGCCACGCATTCATTAATCACCCTCCCGTGACGTCGAAATATCCTTCACGGCGTAACTTTACCGGGGTGAAATTCGACTCGCTGCATTTGGTCAATTTGTTACGGGCTTAGAAATCAGCGTTCGATTTTCAGTTTGGGCAGAGAATCCTGAAGGACTTTGATCCCTGCATCGGTGACCGCCGTCCCTTTAAGATTCAAGGCTTCGAGATAGATCATCTCTTTCAGGTTCACCAGGCCGGCGTCGGTGATCGCGGCATTTTCGAGCGTCAGGCTGCGGAGTTGCGGCATGCTCTTGATCTGAATCAGACTGGCGTCCGTGATCTTCTTCGACTTGAATTCGAGCGTCGCCAATCGCGGCAGCACTCGCAGATCTTTGATGAAGTCCGCGACCTCCATGTCGTCCAATTCGTAGTTGCGCAAGTCGGCGCGCACGACTGGCTTGTCGGGGATGGTTTCGTCCACGTCGAATTTCCCGCCATAAGTCCGGATACGGTCGATCGCGCGTTTTTGCTGGACGACCGGGTCAGGGATCACCGGCACGGATCTCACCAGTCCAATCGTCGCCCAGGCGCTGCCGAAGTAGGTGATGGGCATTGGATTGCGGATGGGGTTCCGCGTCGATACGACACCGGGATGATTGCGTGAGGTCATCGGCCACGAACCGTCCTCACGCTGTGTCGATACCAGGAAGGCGACCGCGCGACCGATTTCCGGCCGATCGGGCTTGAGACCCGCAAAGCTGAGTGCCCATAACGACTGCCCTGTGGCGTAGGCGTCACTGGGTAGATCCGCAGCCTGGCTCCAGCCGCCATCTGTCTTTTGCAGGCTGAGGAGCTTGTCGATTCGCGGTTGGAGTTGCTCGGCCGATTTGCCCATGCGGACATCCAGCAATAAGCGGAGGGCCGACGCCTGGGGCGTCTCGGATGGTTTGACCGCATTGAGCCAGGCGATCGTCTTTTCGCGACTCGCACGGGCGGCAGCCGCTTCCGTGGGATCGGCAGGCACATAAGGTTCCCAGGCCAGCAGCGCCCACAGAGTCAGGGTCTCAGGTGACTCCCAGATTGGCGGGGCTCCGTTTTTGGGAGGCGGCATCTCAAAGGATCCGTCCTCGGCCTGATGGCGTGCGAGGTGGATCGCGACTCGGTTGATCTCGTCGCGAGAAAGGACAGGCAGGGTATATGACATCAAGCCCAGGTAAATTCCCGGGGTGCTGACCAGACTCCATCCCGGGCGTGGATCTCGCGGCTTGCTGATTTTCGGTATGAAGAGATCTTTAGTCCACTGAGTCACATCGGCCAACGTTTCTTCATTCACCCGGTAGCCTTGAATCTTCGCCTCATTCAAAGCCCAGACGGTCAGTGTTCCGTGGTGACAGGTCGCACACACCCGTTCCTGCCGCCATTTCGCAGTATCCAGCACCATAAAGTTGAGCGCGAGTTCAATCTCATGCTGAGTCTTCTTCGCAGCCGTGATTGCCGAGGCAGGTGCCTTATCCATACCATCGGATTTCGCCGGTTC
>JAQGHS010000654.1 GCA_028291605.1 Planctomycetaceae bacterium
AGCCAGACGTCGATGATTGGGAGCTCCTCGATCGCGAAAAAGACCCACTGGAGGTCAAGGATTTCTACAAAGATCCCGCCTATGCCGACATCATCAAACAGTTACACGCGGAGCTGGATCGACAGAAGATCGCGGTGAAAGAAACCGGCGAGCCACCGCGTGCGGCCTATGGCAACCAACGCTTCGCAAATGAACCGAAGCCCGCAGGGCCCAGTAAGAAATCGACTGGCCAATAGATTGAGCGCGATGGGAGGGTGAGGCTCCTGCCGAACCTGTAGCCCGACTCTCTGAGTCGGGAGCAATTCGACGAGGAGTACCCGACTCGGAGAGTCAGGCTACAGGTTCGCCGAGATAGCGAACCCAATCACCCCCGTCTAGAATGCCTCCGCGAATACCTCACAGGCCGCGCTCGACGCTTGCTACCTACACCAGGAGTTGATCAGTGCAAAAGGAATTGATTGCGCCGGAACGTCATCATGGCGCTGCGGGATTGGGAACTCAGGCCGTCAAAGCTGGGAACCTCATTTTCGTCGGTGGCCAGATGTCACTCGACGAACAGGGACAGATCGTCGGTACCGATATCACGACTCAGGCCAGAAATGCGTTTGAAGCCTTAAAACGCGTTCTGAAGGCCGCTGGCGCCACGCTCGCCGATGTCGTCAAACATAATGTCTACTTCTCGTGCGACGGTGACGATCAGGCGGTCACACAGTTCTTGAACGATCTCGACGACGTTCGCCTTAACTATTTCACAGATCCCGGTCCCACGACGACCGAAACCCGCGTCGGTCTCGATCGAAAAGGAGCCCTGATCCTGATCGATGCTTGGGCCGTCGTGGGAGTTGAGAAAGAACGGCTGATGCCGGAGGGACATTGGAGCTGGGCCAAACCGATGCCGTTCTCACACGGCTGGAAGGTCGGCGACATGATCTTCGTCGGAGGACAACGGTCTCTCGACCAGCAGGGACAGGTTCTGGGGACAGGCGACATCGAAATCCAAACCGATCACGCCTTCCGCAATCTCGACACGTTACTGCGAGCGGCCGGTGGTGACCGGCATAGCCTGATGCGGCAAAATACCTACTTCCGCTTTTTTGGCCAGGGGCGCGAGGTCACCGACTACTGGGAGAAGATGACCAATGTCCGCCGTCGCTATATGTCGGTTCCCTCGGCGGCCGGCGCCGGGCTGCGGATTACGGGATTCCCACAGACCGATGAGTTGATCCAGGTCGAAGGGATCGGCGTCCTGGGTGACGACAAACAACGCTTGCAGCCCGAGAATCACTGGGACTGGAGCATCCCCAACACCCAGTTCACACAGGGCTGGCGCATCGGCAACCTGGCCTTTATCGGCGGACAGATCTCGGCTGACAATAGGGCCAAGGCGGTTGGCAAAGACATGGCGACTCAGACACGAAACGTGTTTCAGTTCATCCGCAACGTCCTGGGTGAGGGTGGGCTGGACGAGACCGACGTGGCCAAGCTGTATATCTACTATTATGCCCCCGATGACTGGGCACAGATCGCCGAGACCCGTGCCACTATCGCCGCAGTTCAACGCGAGTTCTACCCCGAACCGGGTCCAGCGGTGACTGCGATTCGTGTCTCCGGATTTGCTTTCGAAGATCTGTTAATTGAGATCGAAGCCATGGCCGTCTGTCGAGAGTAGCTTCCATTTGTGAGCGGAATGGCGCTAGCCACCGGTTCTGTGTTTGGAATCCCCTGAAAGAACCGGCGGCTAGCGCCGTTCCGCTCACGATGACGGCAAAGTAGTTAGGATCGCGCATGTCCAAGCATGATTTCACAGAGGACGAAGTCGCCTCACGCCGAGCCCGCGTCCGCGAGGCCATCGCTGCTGCCGATCTGGACTGGTTTATCGCGTTTCACCCCGTGTCCATTCATTGGCTCACTGGATCAGACGCGAAAAGCTATCAAGAGTTTCAATGCCTGTTGATCTCCGCCGAGCCAGGCCCCGTCATCGTTCTGACCCGAGAAGGCGAACGCAACGAATTTGAGACCGACGCGCTGGTGGATCGCCTCTGGACATTCGGAGGCAGCGAACCCGAAGATCCGATGATCCCGTTCCAGCGGCTCGTCGACGGCCTGGAACTACACCGGACTCGGGTCGGCATGGAAGTCCCGGCCTACTATCTTCATCCTCATCACTATGTGCAGATCAAACACGTTCTGCGCGAAATTGAGATCAGCGAGCACACCAATCTGATTCACGACTTGAAGTTGATCAAGTCGCCCACCGAGCTGCAATATATCCGGCAGGCAAGCCAGATCGCCGACACCGCAATGCACGCTTTTGTGAACGGTTTAAAGGTCGGCCGTTCGGAACTGGAAGTGTCCGCCGACGTTTATCACGCCTTAATATCCGCCGGGAGCGGACTCGCAGCGAGCCCCATTAATCTGGTCTCCGGAGACCGTTCCTGCTTCAGCCACGGCGCACCAACTCATCGCAAACTTCAATCCGGCGATTTCGGCAGCGTGGAATATGGCGCGGCCTACAAGCGTTATACGGCGACGATTGGCCGCCAGTTTAGCCTGGGCCAGCCGACCCCGAGGATGCGCGAGCTCTATGATCTTGTTCGTCACGCTGCCGATGCGTGTATCGCCGAGATCCGCGCAGGCGTTCCCGCAATTCGCCCCCATGAAGCAGCCAAACGGGTGATCGCGAATGCCGGCCTCGATCATGGTCGAGTCCACACTTCGGGATATGGCCTTGCTCCGGGATTTCCCCCCACCTGGGGGGAACCGCTCCACATGTTTGGCGGCAGTACCTATACCTTGCAAGCCGGTATGGTCGTCACCATCGAGCCGCCTGTCTTCTTGGGAGAAGAGCATCTCGGAGCACGCATCATCGACAATGTTCTGGTCACCGATAATGGTGCCGAATTGTTGTCGCAGTTCATCCGTGATCTGATTGTGATCGATTAGATTGCTGTGATTGCTCGGCGCCCCGGGCAGTCCGGATATGTGTCAGCTCCGGTTTCACAGAACTGCAACGCCTGATAG
>JAQGHS010000662.1 GCA_028291605.1 Planctomycetaceae bacterium
CGAGAATTTTAATAACGATGGCCAAGCGACTGCGAATGCCCATGAATATGCGACGTGCCTGGAGACTGACTCTCACGGAAATTTCTATTACCTGCGCGGCGACAGCGGCAGCCAGACGGAGCACGACGGTTGCCTGTTGCGAGTAACGCCGGACGGGCGGAAGCTAGAAGTCTTCGCGACGGGATTTCGCAATGCGAATGGCTTGTCGATTGGACCAGATGACTCGATCACGGTGGCTCCTCAAGAAGGCAATTGGACGCCGGGTTCGGCCATTTTTCAGGTGCGGCAGGGTGGTTTTTATGGAGCGATGCAGTCGCATCATCGCAAGGTCGCGCCGACGGACTACGACCGACCCATCTGCTGGATCCCTCGCTTGCAGGACAATTCCAGCGGCGGGCAAACATGGGTAACGAGTGACCGTTGGGGACCGTTACAAGGACAGTTGCTCCACTTCTCATTCGGCACCTGTCGGATGTTTTTGACAGTGCGGGAGGAGATCGAAAAGGGTGTTCAGGGCGGTACTGTGCAATTTCCGTTGCTGTTTGACTCGGGAGTGATGCGAGGTCGTTTTCGTCCTCAGGACGGTCAATTGTACGTTGCGGGTTTGAAGGGTTGGGTCTCCAGTGCGGTCCAGGATGGATGCCTGCAACGTGTCCGCTTTACGAGGCGCCCGGTCGATTTTCCGGTGAAGTTGCAGACCAAGTCCAATGGGATGACTTTAACATTCACGGAGCCGCTTGATGCGGAAGAAGCGGAAGATCCCGACAATTTCGGCGTAGAAGAATGGAACTATCTGTGGAGCGGTAACTACGGATCACCGGAAATGAAAGTCTCAAATCCTGGCCAGGTGGGACATGACGAAGTCGAAGTCGTCTCGGCGACATTGCTGCCGGATCGCAAGTCGGTCTTCCTGGAAATGCCCGATTTGAAGCCGGCCATGCAGGTCAGCATCAACTACACGCTGACTTCCAAAACCGGCCGACCGATCCAGCAAACATTCAACGCCACGTTGCATAAACTCGGCCTTCAGCCTCAACCCGAGCCGCTGACCAGGAAAGCCCGCCCGGGCCAATTACCGTTGGCCATCGAAAGATCACTCAGGCCTGGCCTAGTGATGAAAATCGAGGCAGAGAAGGGGGCTGCGGTGCCAGTCCGTTTTTCCGAACAAGGGGTATCGCGGCTGGCGGCATACTACCTGCCGCGTTCCAGTGTGGAGACAGTTCTCGGACCAGACGTGCCACTGAAGGCCACCTGGACCGGCTATCTCAAGGTCCCGCAGAAGGGTGAGTATCAATTTCGAATCGAGACACGTGGCAAGGCGGGACTGAAGATTGGGGCACAAGATATCGCACTGAATACGCCCGTTGTCCTGCGACGTGGCTATCAGCCTTTCAGCTTGATTTTTGCCAGTCAGCACTCGGAAATCGATGTCCGTTTGCTGTGGAAATCGGTCAATTCGCCGTGGGAAGCTGTCCCCCCGCAGTTGTTGTTTCACCGTCACGATGACGCAGAGTTGGTGGATGCTCAGGTTCTGCGTACTGGAAGAGATCTGTTTCGTGAACACGGTTGCGCGAATTGTCATGCGTCACGCGATGCGAAAACTGAGATTTCAGAACAGCCCGAATGGGGGATGACGACTCCGAATTTAGATCAGCTTGGCGGACGCTTGAATGCCGAATGGATTGCAGCGTGGATTCAGCGGCCTCACCAACTTCGAACTGACGCGGTGATGCCGCAGCTCTTTCACGGCAAAGATCCATTGAGTGAAAAACAGGCAGTCGCCGATCTCATGACATTTCTGCTGGCGGGAAGTCCAACTCTAGGAACAAGTCCCCCGTCAGACGCCGCGGAGGATACCGATGCCGGGTTGCAACTCTATGAATCACAGGGTTGCATGGGTTGCCACCGCTTTACCCCGCCAGAGAACGCGGATCCATTCGATCGCGTGTCACTGCACTATGTCGGTGTGAAGTTTCGCCGCGGCCAAATGGCGGAATTCCTGCGAAATCCGCGGCGACACTCACCCCAGATCCGCATGCCTGACTTTCGTTTTACTGAGCTTGAAGCCCGATCTCTAGAATCGTATGTGCGTTCGATGTCCACCGGCAAGATTTCTGAATTGGGCGAGACTATTCCAGGCGATGCGAAGCGTGGACAGCAAGTTTTCCAATCAAAAGGTTGCCAGAATTGCCACATCCGGAAGGTCGAAGAAAAACGAGCGACCGCCAAACTTCCGCCAGTTTGGGGCAAGTCGAAATCGACCGGATGCCTGGCTGTCGAGGTTCCGGTGGATGCAGCTCATCCGCGGTATCAGTTTGCCAATTTCGATCGCGCGGCCTTAAACCGCTATTTGGAAAAAGCGGCTTTCCCAGCGCGTCCAGAATTTGATATCGAACAGCCCCAGCGATTGGTCAAACGGATGAACTGCCAGGGGTGCCATAGCCGCGACGGCACCAACAGTCCGCTGGCCGAGATCTTGTCCGAAGAAGGTCAGGGGCTGCCCCCCGAAGCCCTGCCGCAACTCACCTGGGCCGGCGAGAAACTGCGGACCGATTGGATCGATCGCCTGCTGCATGGGAAGCTTGCGTATCAGTCACGTCCCTGGCTGAAAGCCCGGATGCCGTCCTTTCCAGGTAACCATCTGGCAGCCGGCCTGACCCGCGAACACGGGATTCGGTTTGATACGCTCACACAATCACCCGCAGCGGAACGGGAACAAGTAGAACTCGGTCGTCAGTTGACGCTCAAGGGGCAGGGATTGGACTGCCGGCAATGTCACGGCGTCGGGCAGGAACAACCTGCGGGAGATCGCGCGACGTTGATCTCCGTGGGCATCAATTTCTCGGTAATCGCCGATCGTTTGAATCCCGAGTTCTTTCCCCGATTGTTGCTGAATCCGCCGCGTTACGACGCGAACTCGAGAATGCCCGTGTTTGCCATCGACGGGAAGACGACCGCGGCCAAGGGCATTTTGAATGGTGATGCTCAACGGCAGTACGAGGCGATCTGGGCCTATCTAAAGACTCTGAGCCCATAGCTGGCAAGACAATTCAGGTTGCCTGAATTAGTAGGCCGCGGAGAATTCTTCCCAAATTACTTATTGAGATTTTGACAATTCGGATTGCTGACCTAAGTTTAGGTGTCAGAGACAACTGACCAACGACACAATTTGATCGCTACAACGTGCTGCAGCAACGCACGTTATGTGAAATACAAACGTGGGTGCGGCAAGGCGAGCTGGGAGCTTCGAGGGGACCTTGCCGCACCTTTTTTATTATTCTTCAAACGGCCGGATGGGCGATACGCCTGCCCGGCCGTTTGTCGTTTGATCGCGCCGTCGCTGGCTTTCATAAAGTCGCATCCGTCCCATTGGTCCCACCAAATCCGTGGGATTATGGAATTCAAAAATTGTAGCCCGGCACTAATCTGGGTTGTTTTGGAAGAGATTGCCGAAAAAACCGATTTTGCGGGCCATGACTGGCCGATAAATCGATTGAATGGCGTCGGACTGCGATTCCATAGGGCTGCGCGACATGCGGGGCAACGCTGGTCTTTTAAGGGATCCATGAAGTGCTGCTGCCGGCTGATATGGAACAGCTTACTGATGAAGATCGCGCGAACTTCAAAAAGTTGCTGGGACTGCTGCTCCTCTTTCTGGTTGGCTGTGGGTGTTGGGCAGTTGCGTGGCAGAGGAACGTGGCCCGTTCCGATAGAACGGACAGTCGCAATGTGCAGATCGAAAACGCCAAGGCACCGACGGTGGAGTTGATCCAGCAAGCTCAGCAGGACGTGGCCCGCTCAGATCGACAGTGAAAAATACTGCCAGGATGGCAACGATGAAAAGTTTGTTTCGCATCGCGACTCGCACACTCGGTCTGGGATTGCTGGTAGCGGTGTGCCTCGTAGTGGTGGTGACGGCCAAGGGAATTGATCCAGAAGTCCTGGTTTCCTTCAGGTCGCTTAATGACCAGGCCCCACCGTCTATTGAGCCCGACTCGCCAGCAATTCCTCTGCAATTTGCGCAGGTGGAACCGACCACTCGGCTGGATGCCCCGGCCAGCGTTCGAACGGCACTCGGCGGCGGCTTCAAGCGAACGGTCGTCCCTCGTGGGCGTGGACCAGTTCCACAACCTGCGACCAATGAAGTGGTTGATTCGACGAAGGAATTGCCACAATTGCCGCCACTACCACGGGCCCCAAGAGAAAGTGGGTTTGAAACCGAGGGTGATTCACCCGAAGCAGAGATTCTCGAATCTCCGCCGGAAATGACGACTCGCGAGGATTTCGAAGTGGCCTTGGGCGAACCGAGTGGAAAAGCGGCTGTGCCATCGGCCAAGTCCGCCGATGTTGCCGAATCTTCACAGGCCAGCCCCCTGCCAGGTGAGCCACCTGTGGTGAAGCCTGCCGGACCTGCAACTGCAGCTTCGAAATCAGCAGACCGAGAAGAACCGAAACCCGACTCAGCGGGACTGACAAACCGCCTGGATTCGCTTAAGGAACAACTGCAAAAGTTGACCGCAGAACAGGAACGGCAACGAATCTCACATCAGTCCTGGCTGGAGTCCGCGCAGCTCCTGCAACAGCAGAAATTGCAGGGAAAGCTGGATGAAATTGAAGCAACGTTGCGGGATTTGAAAGCCAAGCCGGATCGGTTGGGGAAGTCGGAACCCTACATTCAGCGACTCAACCCGAAAGACCGGGGGGCGGATTGTGCTTCGCCAACAGTCGTACGTGAAGAGCGACCCGGAACGGATGGCGAGAAGCGATTTTCTATTGAGTCTCATCAAGGAGGACTGCGCGAGCTCCTGGACACGCTGACGCAGAAGGCGAATCTCAATCTCGTACTGTCGATCAATGTCGAAGGGAACGTGGAAATGAGCCTGCAGAATGCCACGGCCGAAGAGGCACTGAAGGCCATTCAGAACACGACCGGGTATGTCGTTGAGAAGTCGGGGCAGAAAGTTTACGTCCGGCCGGGCGTACCCATGGGCCATCAGCGTGAGGAATTTCTGCCACCAATCGTCAAAGAACCGACGAGCGTGCCCGCGATGCCATGACCGTACGATGGGCATTCAGACCCGTCTGAGCTTGTAATCCTCGGGCTCACGTAGCATTGATGCTTCGCGAACTTCCCCGGTGTCAGGGGTTCTTTTCAGTCCCCAACGCCGGTTTGTTCAAAGCGTCCGTGATGAAACGAACGTCGTGAGCTGCGCGACGTTAAACATTTGCCACTTCGACTGTTACAGCTTCAGATGAATTTGAAGATCCATCCCGCAGATCGCGATGCTCGTTCACGATACGCATTCGTACCGGCAAGAGGCTATGACTTCTCTCTCGGCTGGGGCGAGTGGGCAATTTAAAGCGGATGTCCGCATTTCACCTCTTGCCCAACACTTTGCTGATAGTCGGGTTACAACTCGGCACCCCATTGGGACTATGTGCCTAAAAATTTCAATGCTGGAGATCGAAACCCATTTTTTTGAGTGGTAACTCGGTGGCGCGAGGCGTATACTGAAAAGGGTAAGGGCGTACGAACTCGCAATTGAGAGAAAGGAAGCTGTCGAAAGCGAACTTCTTGACCCGCTTGTCCCTAGTGATGGCGACCAATTTTGGGCAGTCCCGCCGGGCGAAGATATTTCGCCGAGGGAAACGTTGAAGTGACATCCGAAACTCGTGGTTTTCGACCCTTGACCAATGAGTTCGCAAAGTGTGTGATGTCTATTAGCAACGCGAAAATGCACAACGCCACGAATTACAGGGTGATCAGACTCGAGTTGCTCGTTTAACAAAGAACGGGACGAGTCCGGGATCAGGCGAACTCATCGCTGCAAGTCTTCGTCTAAGTGAGATGTGATGTATTGTATTAGACGCGTGGCCAAACTGCAGACCGGTGAACGGCTCTGCGAAAACTTGGCCGCCAATTATCAAAGTGCAACGCTCAATCGCGGACAACAGATTTTGTTACCTCTTTTTTCGGCTTCAGGCTCCCTTGGACATGAGACAATCGACCCCATTTGCCATGGTAAACCGGAATTTTGCGACACCCACCGGGTGTCCACGACATCACGCTCCGCCGCCCGCCGATCCACGACCCGGAATCGCCCGCGGCACCTGGCAAAATTGGTGTTGATTCCGACCGTTTCACTCACGGTCTTCGCCCTGCGTCAGGGCACAGAGTACACGGATGTGCGAACCCGCTAAATTCGACAAGGAGTGCATCGTGCCACGTTACGAGGCCAAACTGCAAACGCTACTGAATACTGGTAAGACCCAAGGTGGGTTTTTGACCTTCCACCAAGTTGACGATTACCTTCCCGATGAAGGTGGCGAACCCACGATCGTCGACGAACTGGTGCTGGCTCTCGAAGAAGCCAACTTGACCCTGATCGATACGACCACTGACGACGACTACAAGGTCGCCGATGGTCAACATGATGATATCCCTGATATTCCCGAGGACAATCCGCTCAACATGACAGCGGGCAAGCTCGGCGATCAGCCGACCGCTGTCCTGTCGCGTGATCCGATTCGCATGTACCTGAGCCAGATGGGTGATATCCCCCTGCTGACTCGCGACAAAGAAATCTACCTGGCCAAGGAGATTGAAGTAGCTCGCAAGCGGTTGCGTCGCATGATCATGGAAAGTGACCTCTCGATGAAGGTCACCGTCGAAACCATGAAAAAGGTACGGGCGGGCGAATTGCCGTTCGAACGTACCTTGCGGACCTCGGATACCGAGAACGTCAAGAAGGAACAGATTCTCGGCCGCATGCCGCACAATCTGAAGACTCTCGACCACTTGCTCGCCGAGAACGCTGAAGATTTCAAGATCACGCAAGCCCCGACGACGGTACTCGCCGACAAGAAGGCAGCACAAGAACGATTGCGTGTTCGACGCCGTAAGGCAGCCACCCTGTGCGAAGAACTCAGTTTGCGAACCCAGCGCTTGCTGCCGGTTGGCAAGCGATTGGAGCAGATCTCGCGGCGGATGGATGAACTCGAGAATTTGATCTCGCAGAAGAATCGCCAGCATCGCACTGAAGAGGCGGCCTGCCTGAAACGCGAACTGCAGGACTTGATCGACCTGACCTGCGAAACTCCCGCTACGATGCGAGCTCGCGTCAAGGAAATCCAGCGCCGCATGGCGGTCTGGACCAAGGGCAAGCAACGCTTGTCGGGTGGTAACCTGCGGTTGGTGGTCTCGATCGCCAAGAAGTATCGGAACCGCGGTCTCAGCTTCCTGGATCTGATCCAGGAAGGGAACGCCGGTTTGATGCGTGGCGTCGAGAAGTATGAATATCGTCGTGGTTATAAGTTCTCGACCTATGCCACCTGGTGGATTCGCCAGGCCATCACGCGAGCCGTCGCGGATCATGCCCGCACGATCCGCATCCCGGTTCACATGTTCCAGAGTATCTCGGCTTTGAAGACCCGCAGCGAAGCCATTCGCCAGGAAACCGGCCGCGAGCCGACCTTGGAAGAACTGGCCGAAGCCGTGGGCCTGAGCGTCGAGGAAACCGAACGCATCATGAAGACGTGGCGGCATCCGGTCAGTCTGGATACGCCCGTCGGCGAGAGTGAAGACAGCAGCTTCGGCGACTTCCTCGAAGACGACAACGAGGGCAGCCCGGCCGACACCGCGATGCACAAACTGCTCAAGGACAAGATCGAGCACGTGCTCCGTAGCCTGACTTATCGCGAACGCGAAATCATCCGTTTGCGTTATGGTCTGGGTGACGGTTACAGCTACACACTGGAAGAGACCGGACGTATCTTCAAGGTCACCCGTGAACGCATTCGGCAGATCGAATCCAAGGCTCTTCGCAAACTGCAGCATCACACGCGCAGCGAGCATTTGAAGGGATTCGTGGAAGGGCTGTCGCACCTCAGCATGGCTGAAGCCGGCCTGACCGAAGTCGCTGTCGTTTCGGCAACCGCGACGATCACCGGTCTAGGCGACGAGTAGCCCTCTGCGGATTGCAGTTGGCTGATGAAACAAAATGCCCCGGTTTCTCCTTCTGAGGAACCGGGGCATTGGCTTTTAGTGGGATAGGCATCCTGCCTGTCATTTGTCACCTCAAGTGACAAACCGGTAGTCCATTCATCCTACGATTGCCAATTTGATTGCCGCAGGTTCTTGGTTCACCGCTTGGTCGCTTCGCGATGGACAGGCTGGAAGCCTATCCCACGAAGAAGAACCCCCGGGCTTACGCCGCGGTGCTCACCAAGAAAATCTAAAGGGGTGGCAAGTCCAATGACCTGCCACCCCCAATTTGCAATCGCGTTATGATCGCGGAGCGATCAACGACTATCTTTGACTAAGCCAGATCGCGGTCTTCGAACATGATGAAGGCCAGCAGAATCGCCATCCCGGCATAGCACACGGTGTAGAGCAGCGAGCTGAGCAAGTAAATCTTCGGGACTTCGGCTCCCGTGGCGATCGCGGCCTGGATGTTGAAGACCTCCAATGCCGGAAGCACGGTCGCAAACATACGCGCCATGAACTCGACAAGCTCCAAGCGGAGCGAGCCCGAATCGACCAGGGCGGGGGTCAGGTGGCCGATGACGAAAATCGCCAGGCACGAGACCATATTCACCACCATCGGCAACCGCGTCGAAATGGCCACACTGACGGCCGTCATGACCGAGACTTCAAAGATGATCAGAACGATACCGGGAATCGTTTGCACCATCGTCGACCAGCATTCCATCGCGGTAATGTCAGTCTTGCCACCTTCTTTACCATCGTAGGGAACTTTGACGTAGATGCAGAACAGGAACCACAGTACGGTCGGCAGGTACATCAACAGTACAGCCTGCAGAATCCCGATGTACTTGCCAAAAATGAACTGACGGCGATTGATCGGCTTGGACAGCAACGTCATGGCCGTCTTGCCTTCAATTTCGTCGGCAATACTCGTACTGGCAGTCCAGACGGCCAGAATCAAGCCGGAAATCAGCAATGTCGCCAGACCGCAGTCCTTGAGCATCTTGACGTCTTCACCGAGCGTGAAGAAGGGAATGTAGGCATTCAGCAGATTGACTACGATTCCGAGCACGATCATCAGAATGAAGACCGGCTGGCGAACGGCTTCCGTCGTCGTCGCCCGGGCGATCACGCGCGACGGAGAACCTGTGAAATTCCAAATCAACCGAATCACCACCACCGGCAGAATCACGCACAGAATTCCCAGTGCGGCGGTCGAGGTCAACAGTTCTTTGTAGATGAATTGTGTGTCCAAAGCCATCGCGACGCCCGGCTCCTGCTAATGTTCGGTATGCTGGCAACTCTGATTTATAGAGCTAAGCTCTTGGTGTTCAATAAGATCTGGCGAACAGAGTGTCTTCACACTTGGTCGACAGAATCTCCGACAGCAGGCTTTACGACGCCGGCACGTCAATTGTTGGAAAATTGACCGCGAACGGCGATTGGTGGCAGACTTTCCAGTCTCCCAGTCGTATTCAACCCACTGCGGCAGACCGGAAGGCCTGCCGCCA
Organism: Planctomycetaceae bacterium; assembly: GCA_028291605.1. Taxonomy (GTDB): domain Bacteria; phylum Planctomycetota; class Planctomycetia; order Planctomycetales; family Planctomycetaceae; genus JAKFVC01. The sequence goes on from JAQGHS010000662.1 coordinate 9,499, forward strand.
CGAGAATACTGGACGAATTGGGGCCGATTTACAAGGGAACTCAGTTCCCCAATCCACGGCGTTTCAATTCCGCCAGCACATTCTGCACAATCGCGCTGACTTCCTTCGCATCGAACTTCTCGTCACCCTTCACCGGGCAGCCGCCCAAGGGTTCGGAAGCGAATCCGTGTTCGGCCAGCAAGCACTGCAGCGTGTTGCGAAGGGCCGACAGGTCGCGTTGTTGCCCTTCCGATAGAGGCTGACGGCCAGTCCCCATCCGGAATCCGCGGATTTCGGCCGCCGCGCGGAAGCCTTCAGGGAATTCGGCCGAATAGATCATCGTGTCGAACAGCGTGACGAGGTCGTACTGGACCTTGAGGGCTTCGTCGAGTTTGCCAGCGATCGTCAGATCGTAGAGTTTTCGCGTCACTTCCGGAACGACGCCGGACGTGGCATTCGTACCGCCGTCGCAACCGATGAGCAGCAACGGCATCAAGGCGGCATCCCAGCCGGTTAGAAAGCTGAATTCCGGTCGATTGGGCCGGACCGCTTTGATCATGCGGATCATGTGCGGAATATCCCCCGACGAATCCTTAATTGCAATGACCTTGTGGCATTCTTCGGCCAGGCGTTGCACGGTGGGAACGTCGATCGGGCTGGCAAACAACGGGATGTTGTAAAGGGTTACATCGATTGGTGTGTTGTCGCCGATCTCTTTGAAATAGGCGTAAACGGACGCCGGGCTGAGCTTATAGTAGAACGGGGCGACGATCGCGACGGCCCGCGCACCAAGTTCGTGATAGTATTCGCAGGCTTTGATGGTTTCGCGAGTATTGGCTTCAGCAGCACCTGCCAGAACGGGCACTCGCCCGCGAGTCTGGTCGACCATAATCTCGATGATCCGCCGACGTTCTTCCGGGGTAAATCGCAGAAACTCCCCGGTCGATCCGTTCGGATAGAGACCGTGAACGCCACGCTCGATCAACCAATCGGTGTATTTGCGGAGTTCCTCCTCGTTGATGTTTCCGCGACTATCGAGCGGAACCATATTGGGAGTGAAGATACCCTGCAAACGCTGCGAACTAGCCATGTGATTTCAAGTCCTTGGTGGAAGCCAGACGGCAAAGTCGGCTTCGTCGTGATTCGTTCGTGACTCTCAAACCTGTCCGTGAGAGTCGCTCAATGAGTCGGAGATCGGGCCTGGTTGGGGGCACACATTTGCGTGTCAACGAAATCGACACTTCAGCCCCCGGAGATTGACCTTCTCTATCCCAGACTGCAGAGTCGCCCCGTCTCAGTTTTGTGAGCGGCATGGCGCTAGCCACCGGTTCTTCGTCCCAATAACGTCGAAAAACCGGCGGCTAGCGCCGTGCCGCTCACAGAATACCGTTAAATCTAGGCGAGATGGGCGATTACTTCAACTCTTCGGGCAGCGGCTTGACGTACGGCTTGGCCACAGGCGGCCCCAGGATGAGGGTCATTTCTTCCTGCCCCAAGCTTTCCTTCTTCAATAATTCGTGCGCCAACTGGTCGAGTTGCGGACGATTCGCGGTCAGGACTTCCATCGCCTTGTCCTGCGCCCGCATGAGGAACTTTTGGACTTCCTGATCGATGATGCGAGCCGTTTCTTCGCTGAACTCACGGCTTTCGTGTAACTCTTTACCGAGGAATGGGTTCTCTTCCTGCTGCCGGAAGGCGACCGGCCCGATGGCATCGCTCATTCCCCAGTGACCGACCATACGCCGCGCCAGGCTGGTGGCCTGCTGCAGATCGTTCTCCGCTCCAGCGGTGAATTCATCAAACACCAGCTTCTCTGCCGCACGTCCGCCCATGGTGAAGGCCAACTGGGCATGCAGCCGGCGTTCTCCAATGCTGTAGTTTTCCTCAACCGGCATCAGTTGCGTGACACCGAGAGCTCGCCCACGCGGAATAATCGTCACTTTGCGGACGATATCCACTTCCGACAGCCGCCAGGCCAGCAAGGCATGACCCGCTTCGTGGTAGGCGGTCATTTCGCGTTCGCGTTCATTGAGGATTTCTTCGCGTTTGGGCCCCATGATGACTTTATCGCGAGCAGATTCGAAGTCGTCCTCGTCGACGAAGTTCTTGTTCAGTCGCGTCGCATTGATCGCGGCTTCGTTGACGAGATTTCTCAAATCGGCACCCGAGAAGCCAATCGTGCTGGCGGCAATTTCGTCCAGCTTGACGTTATCGGCGATCGGAACTTTTTTGACGTGCACCTTCAGGATGTCACGACGTCCATCCTTCGTGGGGCGATCAACCGTCACGTGGCGGTCGAAGCGACCTGGTCGCAACAAGGCCGGGTCGAGAACGTCGGGGCGATTGGTCGCGGCGAGGACGATGACTGCGTCGGTTTGGAGGAAGCCGTCCATCTCGCTGAGTATCTGATTCAACGTTTGTTCGCGTTCGTCATTACCGCCACCGTAGCCGGCACCACGCATGCGGCCCACGGCATCGATTTCGTCAATGAAGATGACGCACGGAGCGTTTTCCTTGGCCGTGCGAAACAAGTCGCGAACGCGGCTGGCACCGACACCCACGAAGAGCTGAATGAACTCGGAACCGTTAATGGAATAGAACGTCACGCCCGCTTCACCGGCGGTCGCTCGGGCGAGCAGCGTCTTGCCGGTGCCCGGGGGGCCCATCAGCAGAACGCCCTTTGGAATACTGGCCCCGAGACGCTGGAAATGAGTGGGATCTTTAAGGAACTCCACCACTTCCTGCAGTTCGCGTTTGGCATTGTCCATACCGGCGACATCGGCGTAGGTCTTGTTACTGGACGACGATTCGAAGCGTCGAGCCGGACTGCGGCCAAAGCTGCCGAACATTCCCGACCCTCCGAGGGGATCGCTTGAGCGTTTCAACATGAACCACATGACGCCCCCCATCAGCATTGCGGGGACGATGAAATACATGAAGGCGAGCACCAACGGATTCCACTCCGTGTTCTCGGCCTTGTATTTCACTTTCATCTGATCCAGGAGTTCCAGCAGCCGTTTGTCTTCGACGTTGGGCAGGACTGTCGAGAACTTCTTGGCGAGCTTAACACCCTTTGTGGAATCGGGATTGACCGGAGCCTCTTTCCATTCACCCGTGACCTGGCTGCCCACGAAGTCGACCTGAGTGACATTGCTGCGTTTCAATTCCTGCCAGAAGAAACTGTAAGGCACTTCGGACGTCGCGGGATCGAAGCAACCGCCGAACGAGAACGTCACAAGAAGGAGCGCCGCCACAATCAAAATCCATGCGGGGGGCCAGCCGGCAGGAGGTGGCGGAGACGATTTCGGAAGTGAATTCAAAGAACCAGGATTTTCAGGAGACGACATCACGGCCTTTCCGACGGCGATGGCAGCAAATAGCTATCAACAAAGAGTTTCGGCAGGGTACACGACGGGATGCCGAGACACAATGGCCGCCGCTATGCGGTACGTGCCTTGTACCAGAACTCTCCACAGTTCTGGTCGTTGCGCTGAAATCGCCCGAAGTCCTGGCGACTGCGGATACGCCCCCCCGACCGTCAAATCACATAATCGTCTGACGGTGCAAAGACGCGAACTTTACGCGGCGATGCGAACAGGAACTCGCCCTGCATGGGTCTCAGTTCGGAGTACCGGTCCAGGCTCAATTCGATGTTCAGCGCCATACCGAACTCCTCGGACTGGACGCGCACCTTGGCCACCGAGCCGGCCGGATGAACTTGCAGCACCTTGACCTGCATGGCTGCGCCGTTGGGGGCCACTCGATCCAGGTCGACTTCATGGGGCCGGACATAGGCTGTCGCGGTCTGGGCGACATCATGGGCGTACTCGGGATAAGCCATTTCAAAGCCCGGCAAATGGACCTTGCCCGACTGCATCCGACCGTGAAAGACATTCACATTTCCGAGGAAATACATCACGAAGGCGTTGGCCGGGTGATCGAACACCTCTTGCGGCGTGCCCAGTTGCTCGATCTTGCCCGCCTGCATCACGACGACTTTATCCGCGACCTCGTAGGCTTCTTCCTGATCGGGCGTGACGAAGATCGTGGTGACGTGCATTGGATCGTGCAATTGCCGCAACCATTGGCGCAGTTCCGCTCGGACTTTGGCGTCGAGT
>JAQGHS010000669.1 GCA_028291605.1 Planctomycetaceae bacterium
CGAGAATTGGCTTGATTCGCTGGTGCTAAAATACCAGCAACGGTTCAGATCTGGCAACGAAAATCGCCCGACATATCTGTATTGGCCGATGAATGTTAAAAGTTTCGCGCGTCAGCGGTTGATCGAATTGAGAATGGACGACGAATCTGACGCGAATTGATAATGGACAATGGATAATTGACAATGAAAGAAGTCTAATTCGATTCCCAAGTTGACTATCGTCCATTGTCAATTATCCAATATCAATTGCTTTCCCATGCCCGATTGGTCATACCGCACCGTATTCCGCCCGATCTTGTTCCGCATGCCTCCCGCGACGGCGCGTGATTTCACGCTGGGCTGCATGGGGACTCTTGCGCGAATGCCGTGGGGCCCGGCCGTCATCGATTTTATGGGCCACATGCGGACCGATCCCCGCCTGGAATACTCGGTCGGTGGTCTCACATTTCCCACACGGGTCGGTCTGAGCTCGCGTGTCGATCCCCGTTTGCAGGCCAGCCGCGCCTTTGCCCAGTTTGGAATCGCCTTTTGGGAAATCGGACCGGTGACCATCAACGGCAGGCCCGGCGGCCCGATACGGCGCAATGACGAACCAGAGTCCCTGGTGTTTTATTCACCTGACGAAGGCCCGCGACTCGCGGCGGTCATCCAGCAGTTGGACCAGCAGAGTCCCGTGCCGCCGTTTGTGCGATTGATACTGCGGGCAGACACGACTGGCAACGACGAGGAGGCCAAGGAAATCGTCACTCGGCTGGGGACACGTCCCGCAGGCTATATCCTGCAGTCGGCGAATCCCGCAGAATGCGTCGAACAGATTGACCGCCTCGCACAGCAAATCCGCAGTCACGGGCCGCGGATGATTTTGCTCGCTGTTTCCGCGAAGGCCGCAGACGAAGCCGTCAAGATTGTCGTCACGCTGGCCCAGGCGGGTGTCCTGGATGGAGTCTATATCGAGGGTGGTTCGTTCAACGTCGACGGTTCCTATTGCGTCGGGAAGTCGGCATCCGCGGAAATTCCCGATGCCGTGCGAAACTGGCGAACGACGTTGCCCCGCGGCGCGACCATCATCACCGACGGGGGAATCCATGATCCACAACGAGCCCTAGAGATCATTGATGCCGGCAGCGATCTGGTCACAGTCAGCAGCGGGCTGATCTTCACTGGTCCAGGCCTCGTTAAGAGGATCAACGAAGCGCTACTGTACAGGATCCCCGAATCGCCCGAGAACCGCCGTCCGCCGGAAGATTTATCGTGGTTCTGGACGTGCCTAATGGGCATCGGCATGTTCATCGGTGGTACCATGGCTCTGGTCATCGCCAGCACGCGTGTCGTAATGCCGTACGACGAGGCGATGGTCGGACTTTCGCGCGATGAAATCTGCGCAATCAACCCCCAGTTGATCCAGTTCATGTCGCACGATCGCGCGACGCTGTCCGGCACAATGCTGGCCGTGGGGATCCTGTATCTCGCCCTGTCGTTGTATGGCTCACGCCGCGGCATGCATTGGGCCCGACGCACGATGATCGCCTCGGCCTCAACGGGGTTTATCAGTTTCTTCCTCTTCCTGGGTTTTGGATATTTCGATCCCTTTCACGCGTTCGTCACCGCCGTCCTGTTTCAACTGCTGATCATGGCCGTGCATTGTGGCTTACCCCGTTATTCGAATCCCGTCGCTCCCGAATTATCCAACGACCGAGCGTGGTTGCTCAGTCAATGGGGCCAGCTCTTCTTCGTCATTCACGGGGCCGTGCTGATCGTCGCCGGATGTGTCATCGCCGCGGTCGGCATCTCGTCGGTTTTCGTGCAGGAAGATCTCGACTTTATGAGAACCACTGCCGATCAACTGTTCGGAGCCCATCCGCGACTAGTCCCCCTGATTGCTCATGATCGAGCGACGTTTGGCGGCATGCTGATCGCCTGCGGAGTCAGCGTGCTGCTCTCATCGTTGTGGGGCTTTCGCCGAGGTCACGCGTGGCTATGGTGGGCGCTGATGGCCTCCGGGACGGTGGCCTACGTCACGACGATTCTCATCCATTGGCACGTCGGCTATCTGAGCCTCGAGCACCTGCTGCCTGCGTACGTGGGTTTGGGATTCCTCATGCTCAGCGGAGCACTCTCCCGCGGCCATCTCTGTGGCGGACCTTCACGCGAAGCGTGAACTGCAGCCTGACTCTCCGAGTCGGGAGGGCGAGGCTCCCGCCGAGCCTATTACGAGCTTTAGCTCGGCGACCGCCGGAGGCACTCAATACGGCCTCCGGCGGACGCCGACCTGGCGGTCGTCTTAGGCTCGGCGGGAGCCTCGCCCTCCCGACTCGGAGAGTCAGGCTACAGGTTCGGCTGCGCCTCACCCGACCTTGTACCGACTCACAGTCTGTGTAAACTCTCAGCGGACGCCATCAACTAAACATACCCCTGGAGATCTTCATGTCGTTAAAAACATACCTCGCGATACTCGCACTCATCGGAGTGCAAACCATCAACGCCGCCTGGGCCGCGGATCCCATTATGCACCGGGTCATGATCGCCGACTATAACCCAACGCTGGGACACCGGCTGGTCGAGGTTTCTCCCGAGGGAAAAATCACCTGGGAGCACAAAACGCCGGGTTTTTGCGTTCAATTTCAAGTCTTGAGCAACGGCCACATCGTCTACGGACACGGCGGCAAGCCGACCGGCGCGCGGGAAATTGATCGCGACGGCAAAGTGGTGTGGAGCTACTCCAGTGCCTGTCCCGAGTCGGCCTGCTTCCAACGTCTCGAGAATGGCAACACACTGGTTGTGGAAACGACACCCTGCCAGGTAGTCGAAGTGAATCCCGAGGGAAAAGTTCTGAATACGGTGCCCTTGCAGACGACCGATACGAATTTTCATTCGCAGATCCGCCGCATCCAGCGGCTGCCCAGCGGCAACACTCTGGCGGCCTTGTCGGGTGAAGGTGTCGCCCGGGAATTCCGCCCCGATGGATCAGTCGCCTGGGAGTACGGCAAACACAAATGGCTGTTCCAGGCCCTGAGACTCCCCAATGGCAACACGCTGGTCTCCTGTGGCACCGACAACCGCTTGGTTGAAGTCGATCCGCAGGGCAAGATCGTCTGGGACTTGAAACCCACCGACATCCCCGAAGTCGGCATGATCTGGACGACCGGAATCGAAGTGCGGCCAAACGGCAACGTGATGGTCAGCAATTTCATGAACGGCCGCAAAGAACCGGGAGCACACGGGTTCGAGGTCACTCGCGATAAGAAAGTGGTGTGGCAATTAAGAGAACCGACTTCGCTGAATGGGGTGTGTTTGATTTCGGTTTTGAAGGATTAGATGTCGAAAAACGCGTAGCTACGTTCGCCAGAATGTGGGGCGAGCTGCATGCGGCCCACGCTCTGGTGAGCGTGGCTACGGCCGTTGAGACCTAGCCCAACAACGGATGATGCCGATCGGTCGCGGGAATGGCCACTCGTCGGCCACCATCCAGATGAGATCGATAGACTCCCTGCACCATCTCGGTAATCAATCCCGCGTTTGCCAACGGCGACATCGGCACGCGGTTCTGTTCGATCGCTTGAATGAGGTCAGCCGCCATCGTCTGGTTACCGCGGTGCAGCCAGTCGCGGCTGATGTTTCGCGGTAGATGCTCCAGGGTGAAATGCCATTCGGGAATGATCGTCTTGTCCCACTGCAAGGCCGCAATGTCCGGCAACATGCCCCCAGCCGGATAGACATACGCATCACCCGGCTGGCGAAAGCAGACCGTCGCCTTCTCGCACTCGACCATTAAACTGTATACCGAGTCCCACTTCGGCGTTTCAATTTCATTGGGCAGCGACTTCCGAACATTCGGGGCGGTGCTGGCGGTCGAATCAAAGTAACCGCGGACACCATTGGCAAAACCAAACACGGCGACGATCGAATCACCCATCACCGGGCCAACGGGTTCAGATCCTTGCCGAACATCCGTCCGCGTCGCGTCGCGATCCCCTTCCATGACATGTCCACTCGCCCATTGCGGCCCGCCGGCCAGCGTGATCATCAGATCGAACCAGTGAGTCCCATGGACCAGTAGCTCTTCACCCCCACCCCGTTTGTCATCCTTGGGACGAGCTCGCATCCGTAATAGGCGTCCGAAGTATCCGCTGCGAAGTTGAGCGATCGCCTTCTGCACCGCGGGAGATGCTCGCCATTGATGAGCCATCTGAAACTTGATCTTGGCCTGGTCGCAGGCGGCTCGACATTGATCGAATGTCTCGAGATCGGCGATAAACGGCTTCTCGCAATAGATATGACATCCGGCAGCCGCCACCGCCTGCACCATCGCCAGGCGATCTGTCACCCAGCGGGGGCCGATACAGACGATGTCGAGCCGTTCCTGAGCGAGCATCTGTCGATAGTCGGCAAATTGCCGCGGTATCCCCAGCCGCTGGGCCGTCTTCTGACGCCCTGGCTCATTATCATCGGCCAGAGCGACGATTTCTGCCTGCTCAACGCCCATGAACGCCGTGTCGAGACCATGACCATAGTCTCCCTTCCCGGTCGAACCGATCACACCGACTCGATAAACTTTCTTCATCATCAGCGTTCCTGAACCTGGGATCGTTGAAGTATTGATGCGTTGATTCAACCCGATTGTGACACACTCGGGGGAAACTTCCTATACTTCCAGTAGAGTCGCAACACATCTGCTCTGTGTTTTCGATCGCCAGGTGTTATCACGTCGCGAACAGTGACTCGATCGAATCATTACCTTATTTCAGAACCAACTTGAGTCGTCCATGAACCCACCATTGCCCGAACCTTTGTTTGAACTGGGCCAACTCAAAGCCACCCCCTTGGTCTTACAGGCGATCAATGATAGCGGGCAGGACATCAGCGACTTCCTGAATCGTCACGTCCGCGGCGATTGGGGAACACTTTCTGAAGTGGACCGGTTCAACAACGATGAAGCGGTGGCCACGGGCGATCGGATTTACTCGGTCTACCGCACGGGTAACGGCACCAAGATCTGGATCATCACCGAACCGGAAAATGAATCCGGCGAACGTTTCCTGACGACCGTGGTCCTGCCTTCCGAGTATTGACACGCGACGAGGATTGAAACCCGATGCAGACCCTGTGCGAAAGCTGCCGACATCTCCGGGAGATCATCACCCCGAAGCGTTCACGCTTCCTGATGTGCCTGCTGTCCCAGACCGATCCACGCTGGCCCAAATATCCGCCTCAGCCCGTCGGGACCTGTGCGGGCTATCAACACGGAAGATCCACTGATTCGGACGCCGACCACCCTTAAACGACGACGGCATCGCAGCCCGTACCTATTCACCAGTGGATCGAGCAATGGCCTACAACGAACAATTGGCAGAACGGGTCCGCGTGGCCTTGAGCCGCAAGCGATCTATTCGCGAACAAAAGATGTTTGGGGGCATCTGTTTTCTCATGAGCGGCAACATGCTGGTGGGGGTCTGGAAGGACTCGCTAATGGTACGACTGGGAGCCGAACAGGCAGCAAAGGCCTTACAGGAACCAGATGTCAAACCATTCGACATCGTCGGCCGCCCGATGCGGGGGTGGGTCGTGGTCAAGCCTGCGGGCCTGGAAGAGGATGAGCAACTGCTCCACTGGATCTCTCGCGCTCAGAACTTTGTCCGCCAGCTCCCGAAGAAGTAACCGCGTCCGCCCCTGGCCTCGCATCTCTCACAGCAGTCTCAACACACTCGCCACTCAACACAGTCGCAATTGCATCAACAATGGCTGATCGATAGACTTTGGTGATACATCACGTGTCGGATCAATACCAACTGAGTCCGGAACCACAGCGATATGCAATCACCCGCCCCATTTCATAACGGGTCGCTCTCACGGCGGAGCGTGCTGCAGGCCGGGACGTTGCTGTTGGGCGGATTAGGGCTAAGCGATCTATTTCGACTGCGGGCTCAGGCGGCGACTAAAGGGGCCGCCAACGCCGACACTTCGATTATTCTCGTCTGGCTCGAAGGGGGGCCGAGTCAGCTCGAAACGTACGATATGAAGCCCCAGGCGCCCGCCGAATATCGGGGGGAGTTTCGCCCCATTTCCACATGCGTGCCGGGGATGGATGTTTGCGAACTTCTGCCGCATCACACACGAGTGGCTGATAAGTTCAATCTGATTCGCTCCATCACCCATGACATCGCCGATCACCCGGGTGCCGCCGGACGGTTTTTGACGGGCCGTCGCCCGCAGAACATCAGTGATCCCGTGTCGAAGTTCCCGACGGTCGAATCGCTGGTGGCCAAAGCACGCGAAAACCGACGCGTCGGGATACCCAACTATATCTCGAACGAGCGTCGCTTGAAGGGGGGCGGCAGTGCCTACCTGGGTCAAGCTAGTGAGCCCTTCGTGGTCTCAGCCGATCCGAATCAACCCGACTTTCAAGTTCAAGATCTCACACTCAGCGACGAATATGCCGGGCGTTTGGAAGATCGCCTGGGCCTGCTGCGCGGGCTGGATCGGCTACGACAGGGACTGGATCTGGCGGGATCGTCGGCTTCCAGCGATCGCTTTCAGCAACAGGCGGTCGACTTGCTGACGAGCGACAAGACCGCCGCCGCATTTGATATTCGCCGCGAATCGGTCGAAACTCGCGATCGCTACGGCCGCAATGAATGGGGCCAGCGAGCCCTGTTGGCGCGGCGGCTGGTCGAAGCGGGGTGTAGCTTCGTCACCGTACAGATGCAGAAGATCGGGCCCACTTTTACCTGGGATGATCACGGTGATGGCGGCAGCATTCCTTATTTAATGCGGGCCCGCCTGCCGGCCTTCGATCAAGCAGTATCCGCGTTGATCTCGGATGTTTATGAACGTGGCTTGGATAAGAAGGTGATGGTCTTCGTCACCGGGGAATTTG
>JAQGHS010000700.1 GCA_028291605.1 Planctomycetaceae bacterium
GATCCTAACCAGATCAGTCTCCATCCCGTTCGTACAAACCTTCCTCCAACACACTGGGAACCCGCAAATGGGCTGGTGAGGTTCCCAGGTTTCGATGAGCAATCAATTCCGCCACGATGCTGATGGCAATCTCCGGCACCGTTTGAGAACCGATCTCCAAACCCAGCGGAGCATGCACACGGGCTAGTGCCTCGCGCGAAATCCCCTCCGCCAGGAGGTCATCAAATATCAACTTGATTTTACGTCGACTGCCGATCATCCCCACGTAACGTGCGGATGTTTCGGCCAGGTGGTATAGCGCTTCTTCGTCGTGGTTATGGCCACGAGTCACGATCAAACAATAGGTATTCGAATCAATCTCCAACCCGCTCAAAGCCGTATCAATCGGCCCCACAATCAACCGTTTGGCCTGTGGAATGCGGTCGGGATTGCAATATTCTTCACGGTCGTCAACGACCCAGACATCAAAGTCCGCTTCTGTCGCGAGACTGGCCACCTTCTGGCCAACATGTCCCGCCCCCACAATGATCAACCGGCACCGTTGTAAAAATGGCAGGAAGGAAATTCCCTGCTCCACATACGGCCGCGGTCGCGTAATCACATCACGAAGATGTTCCAGTACTTCCGCCGGCAAGGGCCCGGAGGGTCGTGCTGCAATCAACTCGCCCGACGAACTTAGCAAATATCGGTCCGCAGCTTGGCAACCGGGGACTTTTACAGGATCGACGATGATCGCCTCAGTGCAGGCGCTTCCCGTCGTTATCATTTGGTTCAGTTTTTGGAAATAGCTGACATCGGAACCGGGACGAACAGGATCGACGAGCATTTTCATGCGCCCGCCACAGATCAAACCATCATCCCAGCCGTAGTTGTCGTCCAGTTGAAAGGACAGCAGTTCCGTCTGCCCATCGTCGAGTAATCTCAACGCCCTCCGTTTTACTTCTGCTTCCACACACCCGCCCCCCAGTGTTCCCGATTGGGAACCGTCCGGGTAAACGAGCATCATCGCTCCCGCTTTTTGGGGCGTGGAGCCTCGTGTTTCCACCAAAGCCGTCCAGGCCACAGGCTGCCCCGCTTGGATGGCCTGCTGCAGCCCTTGGAAAACCGTCGTATTCATAAACTGCCGTCAAAGTTTTTGCAACTTATCCAAGCTCCGCTGCGGGCTGCAGCGGTCGCGTATTGTACTCGTCAAAGTTTCGCTGTCCAACCAAACCGGCTTTTTTTGAAATGTTCTTACGCACACGTGACATTTATCACACTACGATTCGTGCGAACATTTCCACTGCCTTGGATCAATCCCGACTCGACAGGCCTCACACGCTGTTGCGCCGAGGATCAACCCGCCTGCAATGATTGACTCCGATTGGGAAAACGCAGCATTTCCAACGATTGTGATCTTGTCTCAGAACGACGTCGGAATCAAGCGAACGGGATGGCTTGAGCAACCCGCCCCAGTATCGCGAGGATCGAAACGCTGACAAATTTCCGTTGAGAGCTCGAAATCGGACATGCCTCCGAGTTCGAGATGAGGGCAACTAAGCAGGCAGGATGGGTTAGATACATCAGGCCTGGAAGAGTAGGAGAATTTAAAGCGTCCGTAGGATGGCCGCCTCCGGCCGTCGTATTGTTCTTGGTAGGACCTCCAAACGCCACCCCCCTCGCGGGAACCACTGGGGCAAGCCCAGTGGCGGATGGCTATAGGGCTGCTCGCGGGCTCAACTGGAGGGAAGACGGCCGGGGCGGCCGACCTACAGGCAAGGAAGATCGGTATTTCGGACGAGAAGAGCAATGTGCATGCCCGTCCAAAGAATGCAAGAATGCGCGACGGGGGCGCGTGAGGCCGGGGTCGGGGCCACGATTTTTGGAAATTGGCGGATTGAAGTCTGGTTGGCTTTCACTGACCGATAACCGCCAATTTCGAAAAATCGTAGACCCGACCCCTCAGCTGTATGCTCTTTAACATAGCAGGGTTGAGTTTCGCTGATTGTCTGTGGCTTGATACAAGGGCCAACCGATGATGACCACACTGAGACTGATCGCTCGGTCTGGCCTCAGTCAATTGCCGTTCAGCTGATCTAAAAAAATCCACCAGTGATCTCAAACACGTGCATTTTATCAGGTCGAATCGCCATTGCCTCAATTTGCTTTGCCTGCTAACATCCCGACCACATATCAAAGCCACATAGCCATTCTAGTTTGAACCAACGCGCCGTCAGGGTGCGTCGGCATCACACTCGAATACCCTTCCTGTCAGAGTCTCGACTTCGAGCATACTATCCCGTCCGCACATCGTTAGTTTATACGTCAGGCGTGCCCACGCCATGCCGAATCGGTCTGTCCGTGTCTCTCTGCATCTGCGCCTTTCCTGGAGCGGACGAGACGGGGTCAGAGCTGATTCAACTGCCGATACACCTGCCGTTTGTCACCATTTCAGCCGAGAATACGCCATGCGATCTGGAATTCGGCCACGTCGGTCTCAGTTTCATCTCCAACTCATGTGTTGGCTGGGGATCGTCTCATTGACACTGACTGGCTGCCTGACGACGAAGGTAGGCAAGGTTTCTTACATCGGTAATAAGCCGTTGTCCGACCGTCTCGATCAGTCGATGCACATCGCCCATCCGTCAATCGATAATGACCTGGGTGATATTCGAGCGTATCCGGCGCGTCCGCGGACGGTTCTCGAGCGCATCGATTCGAATCAGGTCTGGGACATCCATCTCGCCGAGGCCATTCAACTGGCCTTGACCAACAATAAGATCGTCCGGGCGAATGACCGGAGCACCATTGGCGGCAACTCCAGTCGCCTGCTGACGTCACCTGACTCGCTGAACTCCGTCTACGATCCCGCCATTCAAGAAACCGGCGTGCTCTTCGGTGCCCGCGGTGTCGAGTCGGCGTTGTCGGCGTTTGATGCGCAGTTGACCTCGTCACTGAGCACCGGAAATACCCAACTGGTCCAGAACAACATCTTCAACGGTGCTGGTCTTCCCGCGGGTAGTACGCTGGTGAGCGACGTCGGTCAGTTGCAGACCAGTATCCAGAAACAATACGCGACGGGTGCCACAGCGACCGTCTCACACGAAGTCGACTACCTGCAGAACAACATTCCGACCGCCCTGTTTCCCTCCAACTGGACGGGCAACATTGCCGCCAACATCCGACAGCCGTTGCTGGCGGGTTCAGGTGTGAACTTCACGCGTATCGCCGGTCCCGTCGGACAGAATATCCAGGGCTTGAGCGGCGTAAATCAGGGTGTGGTCATCGCCCGCATCAACAACGACATCTCGATTGCCGACTTTGAATTCTCTGTCAATAACATGGTCTTCGACGTGGAGAAACTGTATTGGGATCTCTACTTCGCCTACCGCCGTTATGCCAGTGCCGTGACCAATCGTGAAGCCGGCGAAAAGACCTGGCAGGATGCCCACGTGAAGTTCACACTGGGTGCAGAAGGTGGCGATGGCTTCCTCGAAGCCCAGGCTCGCGATGCCTACTATGATCGCGTGGCCACTGAAGAATCCTCACTGGCCTTGATTGACACGCTGGAAGGCAGTCTGCGTCGTATCTGTGGATTGCCGCTCAACGATGGACGGATCTTGCGTCCGGCAGATGACCCCATCACCGCCCGCTTCAAGCCCGACTGGAATTCCGACCTGGCGATGGCTCTGACTCGACGCGTCGAACTGCGGCGCCAAAAGTGGAATATCAAGAGTACCGAACTCCAGCTGGATGCCGCCAAGAGCTTCACCAATCCGCGTCTGGATCTGATCGGCAGTTACCAGTTGAACGGCTTCGGCGATCGCCTGATGTCGAGTCGGACTGCGGACGGAACCACTCAGGAAGGCTTCCACAACTTCTACGACGCTTTGCTGCGTGGACACCAGACGTCCTATAATATTGGTGCTCAATTCTCGATGCCCTTCGGCTTCCGAGCCGCGAATGCCCAGGTTCGCAACCTGGAATTGCGACTGGCGAAGGCCCGGCAGGTGCTGCGAGGCCAGGAAGACGACGTGATCTTCGAACTGGCCCTGGCCTATCAGGATCTGGCCTCGAACTGGGCCAACGCTCAAACGTATTTCAACCGCAAGATTGCTGCCGAGGAACAAGCCCGGTTCATCGAACAGCAACGCCTGCAAGGCAAGAAGGAAGCGACGCTCCGCGACCAGCTGGAAGCCCAGGCACATCAGGCCCAGGCCGAAACGTCGTATTATCAGAGTATCATCGAATACACGAAGGCCATCGCCCACGTGAATTACCGCAAGGGTGCCTTGCTGGAGTTGAACAACATCTTCCTGTCGGAAGGGACCTGGGATCCGAAGGCCTACGAAGATGCTCTCGCTCGGGCCTGGGAACGCACCTACAGCCTGAAACATCCGGGTGAAAAACGGATGACAACGCAACCGGAACCGTTCTCCAATCCGGGCGATCCGGGAACATCCACTTACTTCATCGATCCCAACGCTCAGACGACTCCAACCGAGTTGTATGAAGATCCGAACGCTCCGGCCTTAACCGAACCGAACGCCGCCCCCGGGGTCGATGTTCCGGAAGCGACGCCAGAGCAGGATGCGTTGCCGAATCCCGACAACGTAAGAAACCCCGATGAAGCGCCGGAAGGCCCCGTCGCTGACAAACCCGGTGCCCAGCGCGGATAGAGCCGCAAATCGGAATTGAAAACCACCCAAGAGCGTCCCGCAGGCTGTCTGCAGGACGCTCTTGTTTTATTGGATCATAAATCCCATAAGTCCCATCAAAATTCATGGGACAAATAGGACAGATGGGACGGATGGGACGGATGTGTTCTATGAAAGTCCTGTGACGAATGCGATCAAACTGCTTGTTCGCTGGTGCTCCGCCTCCTAGAATGGGGCAACGCAGCAGTTCCCACACATACCCCACCGACAATTTCCGTGCTCTACGGCAGGTCCAGGCAAACTCGCTTGGGACTGCGCTCGGTTGCGTGTGTGGTGTCCTAGAGAATCCAGGAGCAGGGCAAGTATGTTGGAACGCCGGCCAGTATTTCCAAACGTGATCGAATTGAATTACCAGGCCCGTCGCCGGCTGGGTTGCTGCGTCTATCTGATCTACGACAAGCACGACTGGTTATTGATCGATATTGGCTACGAAGACACCGTCGCCGAGATCATCGAATTGATTCGCCAGATGGGTTTCCCATTGGCTCAGTGTCGCTACCTGGTGGTGACGCATGCCGACG
>JAQGHS010000714.1 GCA_028291605.1 Planctomycetaceae bacterium
ACCGTGAACGGGACATTCACCTGGCTGCGTACTGCCGGCTACATCATGGGGCCGAATGGGACTGGTAATGCCACAATCGAGTGTCGCGGTGATATCGACAATCAGAACCACGGCAACACCGGCAACCCGTATTTCACGCTGGACGGAACTGGATACCAGACGATTAAAGATACTTCCGGCGTGTTGAACTATACTGGCTACAGCGGCGGCGATTTCCGCGGTCTGACCATTAACAAGTCGGGCGGAGGAGTGATTCTGGCCTGCGATCCGCTGATCTATAATGGGCTTTCGTTGGTGAGCGGATATGTGTCGACCGGTCCCAACTGGTGGTTTGTGGCCGACACGAGCGGGACCGCGAACATCGTCTCCACCGCTGGCAGCTTGAACCTCGGCAATGTGACGCTCGCTGGCAATATTGGCTCGGCCTTCAGCACGGGCTTGCACGTGGCCAACCTGAATCTGAACGGGTTTGGCTTTACCGCCCCGTCGGTCTTGTACGTGTCGGGCGATTGGACAAACAGTGCCTCTGCGGCGTTTGTGGCCGGCACGGGCACCGTAATTTTCAATGGCACTGCAGCGAATCAAAACATTGTGGCGGGCACTGTGGGCTTCTACAACCTCACCGATGCCAATGCGAGCGGCTTCTCGTTGAATGTCACTGGCACAATGATTGTGAATGGGACATTCACCTGGCTGCGGACCGCCGGTTACATCATGGGGCCGAATGGGACCGGTAATGCCGCGATCGAGTGCCGCGGCGACATCGATAATCAGAACCACGGCAACACCGGGAATCCGTATTTCACGCTGGACGGTACCGGATACCAGACGATTAAAGATACCTCCGGAGTGTTGAACGTTACCGGCTATAGCGGTGGCGATTTCCGCGGTCTGACGATCAATAAATCGGGTGGTGGAGTGATTCTGGCTTGCGACCCATTGATCTATAACGGGCTCAAGTTGCAAAGCGGATACGTGTCAACGGGCACCAACTGGTGGTTTGTGGGTAACACGAGCGGCGGCACGAACATCGTTTCAACTGCCGGCAGTTTGAGTCTCGGTAATGTGACTCTGGCGGGAAACATTGGCGCGGCCTTCGCCACGGGCCTGCACGTGGCCAACCTCAATCTGAACGCCTTCAGCTTTACCGCCCCCTCCGTGCTGTATGTCTCAGGCGATTGGAACAACACCGCCAAAGCAGCATTTAATGCAAATGGGGGGACGGTCATTTTTAACGGCACTGGCACACAACAGAAGTTGACCAGCGGTGGCAAGTCGTTCTACAACCTGACCATCGCAGTGGGCGCGACCGTGCAGCTCCAGGACGATCTGACCTATCTTGTGACACTCGTCACCAGCGGTGTCCTCAATCGCAATGGACACAAAGTGAATGGCGTCTAGGTGAAGCGGAAACTGTGATACCCACATTCGCGAGAACGCGGGTTTATTCCGGGCAGTAGCCACACCTTGCGAGGTGCGGCTACTGCCCGTTTGTTTTTGAGCACGGACTTAAATTCGTAGCAATTGTTGCCAGCGCCGGAATTCACACCCGCCCCAAACGGCACGGACGCTGGCTGTGTGCTCCACGACCAACCCGCTGTGCCTCTGAAAGCATCGGCTCTGTCCGCTTGACAAACTAAATCGTCCATTGCAATAAGCAGTAGCGGCAAGTTTGCCTGCGGCGCGGTGGCCTGATTGTGGCCCGCAGATCTGACACGTCTTCCTTGAGGTCACTATGCGTATCGCATCCTCTGCGAAAGCAGTTCTGCTATTTGTGGTCCTCTGTGGCGTGCAGACAAACGGCATGGCGCAGACAGTCTTCGACACTGATTTTTCCAATGGAAACTTCGCGACGCTGGGATGGAAGGCGAATGGCGACTGGGACACGTTTGCTTATCCGAAGGAAATTGCCAATAACCCGGGGACATTGGCCCGTTTTGCGGCCAATAAGCCTGACGGAACGCTGACGAAACCCTTCGCCGAAGTCAAAGATCCCAAGCAACTGAAGCTGTCCCTGGATTATGGCTGGGGCTGGGGTGACGCGGCCCAGGGCTCGGACTCAGTCTCATTTATGCTCGTGAACGCCAAGGGTGACGGCTATGTATTTGTCGTCCACCGGACTAAGGCTACGTGGGCCGCGCAGTGGGCAAATGTTAGCAACGGTACTCCACCCAACGACAAGACGTGGGCCTCCGAAGAAATCGACGCCTCTCACCCGGCCGTGCGTGATGGTGGCGGCCTGAGCCGCTTGACGATCGTCCGCGAAGCGGGCGGTGCCTGGAGTATCAGCAGCAAGGATTGGAATAAGGGCGCCGGTGCGGCGGTCATGTTCACGGATGCAACGACGAGTTCTTTCAGTCAACTCGTGTTGTTGGGCACCAAGAATTTTGACGATCAGGTCTTCAACAAGATCGTACTCGAACTGCCGCCGGCCGCCGCGACAACTGCCGTCAGCGCGGCAGACTTCCTGAATAGCATCGGAGTTGTCTCCACCTTTCCCGACCGCGGACAACCCGTTCCGAAGACGGTCGACATGCTCAAATATGGAGGCTTCCGGTGGGTACGCGGTGGCATTGAGGGCCTGACAGCGGATGGTCCTACGACGGTCCAGACCTTTCTCGACTTGCATCAGCAAACAGGAGTCCGTTTCAGCTGGGGGCTGGTCAGTGGCGGGACCGATGTCAAAAAACTGGTTGACTCGGCCAGGCATCTCGCGACGGCCGATGCGCTGCTGGCCATTGAAGGCAATAACGAACCGAATAACTGGGGGGTCACCTATCAGGGTGAACCAGGGGGTGGCCGTGCGCCATCGTGGTTGGCGGTGGCGAAGCTGCAACGAGATTTGAACACTGCCATCAAATCGGATCCGCTGTTGAAGACGTATCCGGTCTGGTCGATCAGCGAGAACGGCGCGCAGGTGGATAACACGGGATTGCAGTTTCTGACCATTCCCAAAGGCGCTGGTGCCTTGCTGCCTGACGGGACGCAGTATGCCGATTATGCGAATGTGCATAATTACATTTATCATCCGAATTCGGCTGGCTTGGAAGATAATAAAGCCTGGAATGCCGCCGATCCGACTTCCAACTGCAAGGTCGATGGTTTGTACGGTAACTACGGAGTCACCTGGGCGAAGCACTTTCGCGGCCATTCGCCCACCGAACTCCTGGCTTTGCCCCGCGTAACCACGGAAACCGGCTGCACAGTCGACGGCCCCATCACGGAAGAGATCCAGGCATTAAACCTGCTCAGCATGTACCTGGATCAATTCAAACGGGGCTGGAAACACACCGCCGTGTACCTGCTACGAGATCGAGCCGATGAAACCGGGAATCAAAGCTTTGGGTTTTTCAAGCCCGACTATACGCCACGCAAAGCCGCGGTTTATCTCCATAATCTCACGACGATTCTGGATGACAAAGGATCGAACACGAAACCGCTGGGGCAGTTGAAGTATTCCATTTCCAAGCAGCCGGCCACGATGCATGAAATGCTGTTGCAAAAGAGCGACGGAACATTGCAACTGGTGATTTGGAACGAGCGACTCAAGGGTTCCGATGAGGTCACCTTGGACCTGGGCGCCACCTTCTCTACGGTAACCGTTTACGATCCGACGATCGGGACGAAGCCGGTCCAGTCCCTCAGGGAAATTGATTCGCTGAAGCTTACCTTAAGCGATCATCCGTTGGTGATTGCGATTAAGGCGAAGTAGTCGCGATCAAAATATATATCGACGGATCTTTGTTCGCTCCTTCGCGGCAGCGCCGTCCGCGATTTATGTAGCCGCATTCTGGCGAATGTGGCTACCTGGATTTTGCCGCTTGCATGACTTTTTCCAGGGCAGCGATGGTCTCAGGGGCAGGTCGGAAGTTACCTGGGCGATGCCCCTGTGCAATCATCAGCGGTGTCCAATCCCACTTGTTCTTGCGGTTCCAGATGATGATGTCCGCACGGTGATCGGCCAGGAGCTGTACCACTTTCGGCAGGCTTTGATAGGCTGCGCCGTGCATGGCCGTTTCGCCGTTGCTGTCGACTGCATTGACGTCGGCTCCAAGATCCAGCAAGAGTTTTATGGCTGCGACGGCCTCGTCCTCCGTGGCGGCCGCTTCGTCTCCGTCGCCAAGCGCCCCGACACCGGCTGCGGCTAATAGCGGCGGGCAGTTGTCTGCATTCGACAACTTGGGGTCCGCGTGCAGTTCGAGCAGCAAACGCATCAGCGGGACGTCGGCCGTGCGGGACGCCAATAGGAAGGGAGTCGAACCCGTCGTGGTGAATCGGCCGCGTCCGGAATCCCCCTTCTCAAGCCGTATATTGACGTCCGCTTTGTGCGCGATAAGCTGCCGTACGACATCCAGGCTGCTGAGGCTCCCCGATCCGATCGGAGATGGGTCGCCATCGCCGCGGATGGGTTTGCGGACCCAGGTGATCGCGTGCAATGCTGCGTATCCCGCAGGTCGATCGTTGGGATCAGCCCCCGCCTTTATCAGGGCCACGGCGAGTTCGAAATGACCGTTTTCGATGGCCAGCAGCAACGGGCTGGTAGCCTTCCCGTTGGCCCCGCCGGTCGGACGTTTTGGCTGCATGGGGTCGTTGACTTTGACGCCGGCCTCCAGCAGTCGGAAGACGACTTTGGAACGACCTTCGCGGACTGCAAAAAAGAGGGGCGTAAACCCGGACGGAAGGGGAGTCGTGAAGTCCGCGCCGGCCTTGAGGAGCGCATCGACGACTTCGACATGGCCGTCCGCCGCCGCCCACATCAGTGCGGTCTGTCCCTTGCGTTCCCGGGCGCTGACGTCAGCGTTCCTCGCGAGAAGTGCATTGACCGGACCGAGGCGTCCGGTGCGAGACGCGGTCATGAGCACCGTTTCTCCACCGGAAAGTTTGCTATTCGCGTCTGCTCCGGAGGCGAGGAGTAGTTCGACGATATCCGCGTTACCGTTAGTGCAGGCCAGCGAGAGCGGCATCACGCCATAACGGTTCGTGGCCTTGGCGTCCGCACCTGCCGCGATCAAGCGTTTTACCGTGCTCAATTCGTCGTGGTAAGTTGCCCAGTGAAGGGCAGTCATGCCGTCGGCCTGCGCCGCGTTTAAGTTGGCTTTTTGCTCAAGCAATGTGTCGATGGCGACAGAATTCTGATTCTCGGCAGCATCCGCCAATGGACTTTCTGCCGCGCTGATCGAACCGGTGACGAGCAACAGGGTGACCAAGGTGTAGGCGGCGAAGCGTTTTCCATTCATGGCGAATCGTCTCCGCTGGCATCACATCGAAACGGGTTGGAACAGCTCATCGACCTGACCCTGGCTGTCTGCGAACGAGTCCAGCCGCACGCCGACCTTGTCGAGCAGCGTCAGGTGCAGATTGGCCAGTGGGGTCGGTTCTTTGAACCGGATATGGCGTCCGCCGCGCATGTTCCCCGCCGCTCCGCCTGCAACGATGATCGGCAGGTTGACATGGTCGTGAACGTTCGGGTTTCCCATCCCGCTGCCGTACAAGTAGAGCACGTGGTCCAGTAGTGAGCCATTGCCTTCCGGGATTGACTCCAGCTTCTGCAGAAACCCCGCGAACAACGAGACGTGGAATTGATTGATCTTGGCAACCTTTGCGATCTTATCGGGATCGTTGCCGTGATGCGTGAGCGGATGATGCGGTTCGTCTACTCCGATTTCCGCGTAGGTCCGGGTACTGGTTTCACGTGCGAGCTGAAAGGTAATCACGCGGGTGATGTCGCCTTGCAGGGCCAGTGCCTGCAGATCGAACATCAGTCGGGCGTGGTCGGCATAGGCCGCGGGCACGCCAGTCGGACGATCGAGATCCGGCAGCGGATTCTCTCCCGACGTGGCCTCGGCCTGCTGGATTCGCCGTTCAACATCACGGACGGAGTCCAGATACTGGCTGACCTTTCGCCGATCGCCCGGCCCGAGCGTCTTTTGCAGGCGGACGAGCTCGTCGGTCACTGAATCGAGCAGGCTGGCTCTTTTCTTCAGCGCGGCCCGGCGGTCGGCGGTTCCGCCCTGCTCTCCAAACAGAGTCTCAAACACGAGCCGCGGATGGGCTTCCGCCGGGAGCGGCGTTGTGGGAGACGACCAAGAGAGATTGTTCTGATAGACGCACGCATAGCCGTTATCGCATTGACCGACGACGGACAGCAAGTCCATCGAGAGTTCCAGCGAGGGAAGTTGAGTGTCACGGCCGATCTGCTGTGCGGCGAGCTGATCGACTGTCGTGCCGAGATGGTAGTCCGTGCTTTCCGTCCGTTTGGCCTTCGCGGCACTCAGGAATGCGGCGTTCGAGGTGGCATGCGTCCCTGGATAGGCATTCCGCAGCTCCAGGTTCGAGATGATCGCGATTTTCTGTTTGACCTTCGCGAGCGGGCTGAGTGTGGGCGACAATTCACCGAGTGTGTCCCCGCCGGGTGGAGTCCAGCGGGTCACATCGCAGCCCATCGGCATATAGACGAAGCCCAGGCGACGCAATCGAGCCGGGTTAGCGGGGGTGTCTGCCAGAGCGGTCAGCGATGGGATCATGGCGTCCAACAGCGGCAGCGCGAGGGCCGTGCCGACCCCGCGCAGAAAGGTGCGTCGCGGCAGAGCTTTTTTCATGACGATCATGGAGACTTCCTCATCTGAAATGGCGTGCTCTGAACGATGCCGAGAATTAGTCGCGAGAAACGATACTTGTCGCCCCGGGCGTCGCGAACGACCTTGCGAATTGCCGGAGCATCATAATACTCGACGCCGCGCCCCAGCGCAAATGTGAATAATTTCTCAGTCAGCGTGCGTACGAAGAGTTCCGGTCGGTTGAGCAACGCCTGTTCGAGTCCCGCTACGCCGGTAAATACACTGCCATCGACAAGTCCGCCCGTGGCGTCGATCGGCTGCCCGGCATCGGTCCCCCTCCAGCGGCCGACTGCGTCAAAATTCTCGAGCGAAAACCCCACTGGATCCATCTGGTCATGGCAACTGGCGCAAGCGGCGTTGGCGCGATGCTGTTGGAGTCGCTCGCGCATCGAAAGCAGGCTGGAGACGGTATTATCCTCCAGTGCGGGCACGTTGGGTGGGGGCGGCGGCGGGGGCGTGCCCACAAAATTCTGGAGCACCCAGTGGCCACGAATCACGGGCGACGTACGAGTCGCGTACGAAGTCACCGTCAGGATGCTCGCCTGGCGAAGCAGTCCACCACGCTGGCTCTCTTCGTCAACAGGCACGCGGCGGAACCGGCTGCCGTACACATGCGGGACCCCATAATGCTTGGCCAACCGCTCATTGAGATAGGTCGAGTCGGCCTTGATGAGCTCGAGCACGCTGCGGTCCTCGCGCAGAACGCTCTCGAAAAAGAGCTCCGTTTCCTGTCGCATCGCCTGCCGCAGGTTGTCGTCGAAATCCGGGAACAGCCGCATGTCCGGAGTCACCGCTTCCAGATTGCGCAGATAAAGCCACTGATCCGCGAAGTTGCTGACCAGCGATCGTGAACGGCGATCCGCCAGCATCCGCCGCACCTGTCCTTCGAGCACGTCCCGCTTGTTGAGCTCGCCGCGAACGGCCAGATCGAGCAATTCGTCATCGGGCAGACTGCTCCACAGAAAGTAAGAGAGACGCGAGGCCAACTCGACTCCCTCAATGCGATAGGCCGTTCCGGACGGGATGTTCGTAGGATCACGTTCGATGCGAAACAGGAACTGGGGCTTCACGAGCAGCGAGCTGAGCGCCATTTCGATGCCCGCTTCGAATCCACCGTCAGCGCGGCCCTGTCGGTAGAACTCCAACGGTGCCTTTAAGTCGTCATCGTCGACGGGCCGCCGATACGCCCGCTGGGCCAGATTGGCAAGGACGCCCTTCGCACGCCCCTCTTCGTCGCCAGGACTCGGGGGGTGGCCAACAAAGATGTGACGTCGACTTGGAGTCTCACCCGGGCCGCTGGCCTCAAACGGGCCGATAATCGAGACCTCGTAAACAGCCGGCCCAAGGCGGGGATGCCGATAATAATTGAAATGGACATTGAGCGGCTGACGCTTCGTTTCCAGCAACGACGAAGGTTTCTTGATAAACGCGACGCCCACCTTGTGCGGACCGGCGGCTATTTTGACACGCGACTTCAGATTCGCATCAACGGATTGATCGCTGACTCCTCCGGGTGGCGGCTTTACCGTAAACCGCTCAACGCGTTCCCGGTCCACCAGCACCTCCAACTCGTGCGGTTCGCTGAGGCCTTCGATTCCTTCATTCCGGTCCCGCATCAGGTGGACTTGAATCTCGTACTCACCGTCCTGTGGGAAGTTGTAAGGAACCAAAGTACCGCCGCGCGTGCCGAGCGGCAGTCCTTCGAGATGGACGTCCTGCGTGATGTCGGGACGAATTCGCACGGTGTGCCCGCCAGGCGAGTGCGGAGTCGTGCCGACAGCCAGACGACTTATTTTCTGCGCCGCCGAGATGTAGCGATTCAGTAACGTCGGTGAGAGATCGGCGACCGTCACATTATCAAAGCCGTGACTGGACTCATCTGCTGGCAGAAGGGCGGCGACGTCCACCTCCAACCCCAGCAGGTCGCGGATGGTATTCTGATAC
>JAQGHS010000817.1 GCA_028291605.1 Planctomycetaceae bacterium
GCTAGAGGTCAAAGATAGTCGTTGATCGCACCGCGATCATAACGCATTCGCAGTAGCGACCCTGCCTACCAATCAACCCTGCGAACGCGTATCGTTCGTGGAGCGGACAACGACTATTCGAAAAGAGACCCCACATGCGCGACATTCGAATCGGTGCGGCACAGTTCGAACATCGCAATGGCGATAAGGCCTACAACCTGTCCCGCGTCCGCGAGCTCACCGCCAAAGCAGTCGAACAAGGTGCCGAAGTCGTCAGCTTCCACGAATGCTGCGTTTCCGCATACACGTTCGTGCAGACGCATTCCAAGCAGGCATTGTGGGACCTTGCCGAAGAGGTCCCCTCAGGCCCCAGCACCCAGGAGTTGATTCGAATCGCCGCGGAGTACAAGGTGGCCGTCCTGGCCGGCTTGTTCGAGCGTGAAGGCGACAAGATCTACAACACCTACGTGTGTTGTACTGGTGACGGCCTGGTGGCCCGGTTCCGCAAGCTGCACACGTTTGTCAGCCCGCATCTCACACCGGGCAACGAGTACTGCGTCTTCGATCTCTACGGCTGCAAATGCGGAATCTTGATCTGCTACGACAACAATCTGGTGGAGAATGTGCGGATCAACGCCCTGAACGGAGCGAAGATCATCTTCATGCCGCACGTCACCGGCTGCCTGCCATCAGTGATGCCTGGCCGAGGCACCGTCGCTCGCGAACTGTGGGACAATCGCGACCGCGATCCAGTCCGGTTGCGGCAGGAATTCATGGGCCCGAAGAACCGCGGCTGGCTGTTGCGCTGGCTCCCCGCACGAGCCTATGACAACGGCATCTATGCCGTCTTCACGAATCCCGTCGGCATGGATGACGACACCGTCAAGGGCGGGAATTCGATGATTCTCGACCCATTCGGTGAGGTGCTGTGCGAATCCAACGCCCTCCGCGATGATGTCGTCGTGGGGCTGTGTACGGCCGAGAAAATCGGCATCTCCAGCGGTCAACGATATCTAAAAGCGCGTCGCACCGACATGTACGGCAAACTCGTAGAAACTCCCGACGAGCCCCCCGTGACCGCGCCGGGCTGGACCTTGAAGCGGTAACCGAGAGCTCGCCAAATACACCAACCCGAAACCCAAGCGAGTGCATTCCCCGAACATCAGTTGGGAATGCACTCGCTTGCGCTTCGGGCGAGTATTCTCTGGCCGCTCAACGTTTAGTTTTCTTTCGCAAGAAAACGGCCGCCGCTCATGAACATGCCGCCATCGCAGGGATGACACCATTCAATGCGCACACGGTATTCGAACTCGCGGGTATCGCTGGCCAGCTTAATGCGGACATCACCCGGGGTGATGGCTCCGCGATGCAACAATCCCACGCCAAAACGGCTGATTTCGCGCGTCATGGCGGCGATGGTATTGCCTCGGCCGGTGGTCACTTCGGCCGGAACCGAGAGTTCCAGGCGGTCCACTGACCGATTGTGGTTCTCATCCGAAACGTCAATGCTTTCCAATACTCGCCGCAAGTCATCGACTGTCGGCCGACTCCATGGATCGCCCATTGGCCCTGCTCCCTTTCCGGTGAATTAAGAAATCGGCCGTAAAGAGGCCGCACCGGAAGTATAGGTCAGAACTACGACGTTGCCGAAAAAAGACCACAGATTGCAAACGACAACGTCGAAGGGCCGGAAAGTCGTTGAAGTCCGCAGAATCGCTACGAAATTCGGGGAAGCCAAGGGTCGGGCGTACGAATTTTCGAAATTGGCCGCCCTGCACCTTCCGTTGCTCAACGACTCACATCGGACAATATCGAAAAGTCGTAGGCCCGACCCCCGAGCGCGCAGCAGACCTACCGGAATCAATCGATCAAGAAGAGTTTTTTGCCACGGATGAACACAGATGAAACACGGATTAAAACACAGGATATGACCATCTGCGCCGTGTTTGGATCACGATCGTCTGGGGCGAGTTGCGACTGCCATTTGGGGGCTCAGCTCAGGATGATCACATCCGTGTTTAATCAGTGTCAATCCGTGGCAAAAATGCGTTTATCAAATTCTTCCGCGCTCGGGAACGCAGGCGTACGACTCTATGATCGCTTGCCTGCGAAATAGCCACGGACGAACCATGTCATGGCGACGACCATGTGGATCACCCCGATCGCGATCATGCCTGTGCGGCTTCGTTTCTCAGGATCTGACGATAAGGCTACCGCAAGCACGAAAATGCCAACGACACTGAGAATCGTTCCTGCCTGAGCGTATTCTTTGCGGATCATGAAACACCCTATGTTAGGGAACTCCAGGACAACGGGAGATTTTCCGCGCGCTCGGGGGTCGGGCCTACGATTTTTCGATATTGGCTGAGGCGACTCAGTTGGCAATGACTGTTTTGGGGCAGCCAATTTCGAAAACTCGTACGCCCGACCCTGGGTCTCTAGCCAATCCCATACAACTCTGCGTATTTCGTCTGCAGATGCTTCACCAGCGGTTTGTGCGACAGCGGTTCGCCCGTCACCATTTCAGCCAGTCGCTGGGCTCGGTAACGCTTTCCGTGGACGTGGATTTTCTTGTTGAGCCACTCCTTCAGGGGAAGATATTCCCCAGCGGCCAACTGGCCTCCCAAGTCACCCAGATCGCGCTCGGCAGCTTCGTAGAACTGAGCGGCGAACATGTTGCCCAGGGTGTAGGTCGGGAAGTAGCCGATGCCGCCGAAGCTCCAGTGAATGTCCTGCAGACAGCCTTGCGCATCGTTGGGGGGAGTGATGCCGAAATAGCGGGTGAAGGTTTCGTTCCAGACGGCCGGGACATCAGCCGGTTGCAAGTCGCCGGCGACCAGAGGTTGCTCGAGCTCGAACCGCAGCATGATGTGCAGGTTGTAAGTCGCCTCGTCGGCTTCGACGCGGATCAGTGACGGCCGGACATCGTTGATGGCCCAGTAGAAATCGTCGAATTTGGTTGAGCCGAGTGCCTCAGGGAACATGGCCTGGGCCGTCGGATAGAAATGCTTCCAGAAGGCCCGGCCGCGTCCGACAAAGTTCTCCCACAGCCGCGACTGAGACTCATGGATACCGAGGGACGTCGCGGAACCGAGGGCCGTGCCAAACGCCTCTTTCGGCAGCCCTTGCTCATAAATACCGTGGCCTGACTCGTGCAACGTCCCGAAGAATGCACCCGGGAAATGATGGAAATTGTACCGCGTAGTCAATCGGCAATCGCCTGGTCCGAAACCGCTGCAGAAGGGATGTGCGGTTTCATCCAAACGGCCTTCGTTGAAGTTAAAGCCGATCTTTTGCGAGGCATATTTGCTGAATGATTTCTGAGACTCGATCGGATAGCTGCGTTCGAGAATCTCCACCGGCGCGACCTTGCCCGAATCACGAATCTTGGCGATCAACGGCACGAGTGCGTCACGTAACGGAGTGAATAGAGAAGTGATTTCCGCCGCTGTGGAACCGGGTTCGAACTCGTCGAGCAATGCGTCGTAGGGGACGCCTTTCCCATAACCGACCGTCTCCGCCTCTTCGCGTTTGAGCTTCACGATCTTTTCCAGCCACGGCTGGAAGTGGGCAAAGTTCGATTCCTTGCGAGCATCAATCCAGGCATGCTGCCCAAGTGTTGTCACGCGTGACAGCTCTTCGACCAGGCGTCGCGGCAGCTTTGTCGCCCGGGTGTAGTCGCGGCGGGCCTCGCGAATGTTCGCGGGCTCGGGGCTATCGGGATCCGACATCAGATTGGACGTTGCCAACTGTTCGAGCAACTCGCCGACGCGCGGGGCCGTGGCCCGTTCGTGTACCATGCCGGCCAGCATTCCCAACTGATTAGCGCGGTGTTCTGCACCACCGTGCGGCATGTAGGTTTGTTCGTCCCAACCCAGCACGGCGGACACCGAGGCCAGCGTGGCCGTCTTCTGAAGTTCTTGAACCAGCTCCGTATAAAGTTCGGTTACCGAGGCCATGCCCGTCCCTCTCATCCCTGCTTGTGGTCGAAATCAAAGTCGCGCTCGTGCGACCGTAGCATCCAGTGAACGCAACGCCGGATGAATCATAAGCGGGAGAGAGACTTTATCGCAAACGTATGCCGGGCGAAGCCTAAGCGAATGCGCATGATAAAAAGAGTAGTTGAGCCCGGCGGCGTAAGCCCCGGGATTCTTCGTCGTAGGATGGGCACTCTTGCCCGTCTCTTTTTGATATTTCCAGTTCGATTGCCAGACGATGGTCGCGGATTACCGCGAAGACGGGCAAGAGTGCCCATCCTAAAGGGTCAGGAATCCGGGGGCTTACGCCGCCCGGCTCACCAGGACGTCATTTGTGGAATGGGGAGCGCCTTCCCAGCAACTCAATTCTACGCTCCGCAACCGACGCTGCCAGTGTCAGATCGCAGGCGCTTGCAGCGTCTGCCACGTATCCGATGCCCGACATGCCTTAATTCCCCATGTCGTTGATCGCCGCATCATTCAGTTGATACAGCGGCAGGAAGCGGTAATAGACTTCCAGGCACAACGTACTCAGGGCGGTCGAATAGAGACGTCCGCCGTGCAGCGACCAGTTATCCCGCGGATCCCAACTTCCCGCGGCATGTCCCTGCTTGCGCTGTGTGGCGACCAGGGTGTCTCGCAGTTGATCATTCCACCGGCGCCAGGGTTCTCCGCCGTATTGATACATGGCCAGTGTGCCATAGTACCAGTAATACAGATCTTGTTCAGTCTGCCGCGGCGGATGCTTCATCAAGAAGTCGACGGCTTCCTGGCTCGAGGGATTCTCACGCTTCATCCCGAGCATCTGACGGCTGAACAGAGCCTCGGCCGTCATGGAAGCTTTGGGAGCTTCTCCGAATCGATAGGAGGCCAGGCCGCGACGTTCCCCGGCACTGATCCGCCGTAAGAACTTGACCATGCCCGCTTGCGTCTCGGCGGGTACGTCGATGCCGGCAATTTCCGAACTTTTCAGGGCCATCAACTGCCAGCCAAACATGCTCATGTCCCCTTCCTGCTTCGAAAGGTGGCCGTCCATATAGCGCCAGCCGCCGTCAGTGGGGTTCTGCATGGCGACGATGTATCCCACCGCTTTCGCGAGACATTGTCGCAATTGCGGATCGCTTTCGGGATCGGCCATCATGCCGCAGGCTTCGCCGAGAGCATACGTCGCCATTCCGTGGCAATACATGCGCTCATAATGGCTGGCTTTGCCGCCGAGATAACCGGTAGGCTGTTGCTGGCGGACCAGCCATCGTACTGCCCGGTCAATCTGGTCTGCGTACTGACCTTCCTCGTGCGTATAGCCTGCCCCCAGGAACGTCAGCACGACCAGGGCGGTCAGCCCCGTATCCGCCTGCTGTCCGGCGGAAGCCAGGGCGATGCGATCGACTGGGTTATTGACCTTTTCGACTTCGACCTGATTTCCCTGCCCTGCTCTCCCTCGACATTTGTCACGCTCGGGACAGTTTGCATCAAATCCATCTGCGTCCCAATATCCTTCTGGATTCTGGTGCAGCGCGAGCCATCGCAAACTGAGTTCCACTGCACGTTCGGAATCTTGAGTTGCACCCAGTTGTACCGCGACCTTCTGGCGTTGCGGCAGATTGCGCAAACGATAGGTGTCGGGAACCTTGGCCGATTCACGCTGTGGAATGGCATTAAAGCTGGGGCGGCTGATCCCCGGTCGATCGGCATTCGGACCGACGTCTCGAGAGGCCCCCGTACTCAACGCGGCCATCGCCGGCGCTCTAGGATTATTGCCCTCGGGGCGGACCGTCGTGCGGCTGCGTTCCACCGTGCCAGCGACATCATTGCGGGCTGCGGGGCGTCCAGCTCTCGCAAACTTCGATGGATTCGGCGAGCCTGCCGCGACTGCACCA
>JAQGHS010000771.1 GCA_028291605.1 Planctomycetaceae bacterium
AATCCGTGTTTAATCAGTGTTAATCCGTGGCTAAGAAACTCTTCGTCGAATAACGCCACACAGACATCATTACGAAGCCTCCACCCCACCACCCAAGTAAGCCGCAATCACCTTCGGATCATTCTGAATCATGGACGGCGTCCCTTCGGAGATGATGACGCCATGATCCAGGACCACGATTCGCTCGCAAATCTCCATCACCAATCCCATATCATGTTCAATCAACAGGATCGACACGTGGAACTGATCACGGATCTTGCGAATTGCTTGGGCTAGCTCAACTTTCTCTTGCGAATTCATGCCGGCCGCGGGTTCATCCAGCAGCAACACCTTGGGACCGGTCGCCAGGGCTCGGACAATCTCCAAGTGGCGTTGATGCCCGTAGCATAAGCTGTCGGCCGGTTCGTCGGCTCGGTCCTGCAAATCGAAGAGTCCCAGTAATTCAAACGCTTGCTTACGAATGGCTTCTTCCTCGGCCTGATGTGCCGGGGTGCGGAGCAACGTCGCCAGTAATCCGTGTGAGCTTCTCAACTGACCCGCCAGCCGGACGTTATCGAGGACACTCAGTCCAGGAAACAGCCGAATATTCTGAAACGTCCGGGCAATTCCTGCAGCGGCGATGTGGTGCGGCTTGCGGCCCATCAGGCTCTGAGAATCGAGCAACATCTGCCCGCTGTCAGCTTGATAAACTCCCGTCAGCAAATTGAACACAGTCGTTTTTCCGGCGCCGTTGGGGCCGATCAAACCATACAGCGCACCGGCCGGAAGATTCAGAGAAAACCCCTGAACCGCTTTCAAGCCGCCGAACGCGATCCCAATTTGATCGACATAGAGCAGCGGTTTCCCCGTCTCCATCTGGGGTGACGGGGAAACCGCGTTCGGGGGTGATGAATTTGCGGACATCAGGCCTTCTTCTGGTCAGTTCGAGTTCCTCGGCCGGGCCACAACTGCCAAATCTCATGGATCCCGAACAATCCCTGGGGACGGACGAGCATCATGATGATCAGCAACAGAGCGTACATGATCAGGCGATATTGTTCGAAGTCACGCAGCGCTTCCGGCAGCGCAGTCAGAATCGTTGCCGCCAGCATCACTCCCGTAATGGATCCTCGGCCGCCTAATACAGTCATGATGACATAGTCGAACGAACGCTGAAAACCCGCGTCCTTCGGGCTGACAATCACACCAGCCTCATGCGCAAACAAGCCGCCTGCCGTGCCTGCAAAAAACGCCGCGAGCACGAACGCCAGGACTTTGTTGCGTGCGATGTTGACGCCCATCGCCTGCGAGGCAATCTCATCCTCGCGAATGGAGATCATGGCCCGACCGAGGCTCGAATGCTTCAATCGGTAGGCCACGACGACCGTGATTGTGACGAAGGTGTAGACCCAGAACAGGTCCGTGTATTTGGGCACTCCGTCGAACCCGACGGCACCCCCGACGGGAGGGGGAAAGAACTGCGACCACGTAGCAGCTCTCAAAGCTTCCGCGTCGTCGATCACTTTGCCCGTTTGCTGCAGGACGACTCGCAGGATCTCGCCGAAGCCCAAGGTTACAATCGCCAGATAGTCCCCACGCAAACGCAATGAGGGCAACCCGACCACATACCCCGCTCCCGCGGCAACCAGTCCACCGACCAGGCACGACGCGGCGAACATCCACTCGCCAACTCCCAGAAAACCGCCATGCTTGAGCGACGTGCCCCAGATCGATAATGATCCGTAATACGTGAGCATGGCGGCCGTATATCCACCCAAGGTCATGAATCCCGCATGACCAATCGAAAACTGGCCCGTCATACCGTTCACAATATTCAGCGACACGGCCATGATCATGGCGATGCCAATATCCATCACAATGCGAGAGTAGTATTGTCCGATCAGCTTGGGCAGCGCGAAATGCATCACCGCCGCGAGGGCAATCCCGACAGCTAGTGGCCAAAGACCACTCCAGACGGAAGTTCGTTTGCCAGCGCTGTCTGACGGCTGTGCAGACTGCGGGGAAGTGATCTTGGGTGCGGTGTCCGGCACGGTCACACTTTCTCCCGCACTGGAGAACCCAGCAAACCCGTCGGTCGCACCAGCAGAATGATAATCAACAGCGCGAAGACATAGACGTCGCGATAGTTCGACGAAATGTAGAAGGCCCCGAATTGTTCCACGAAAGCGATGACAAAGCCCCCGAGAACGGCGCCTCGAACATTGCCGATCCCGCCGATCACCGCGGCCACGAATGCCTTCAATCCCAATAAGACCCAGATCGAATGGGCAGGCTGATTCAGCCCGGGATATTTCATGACGTACAAGAACCCGGCAGCGGCGGCCAGCGATGATCCCAGCACAAACGTAAACGAGACGACTCGATCAACGGGAATGCCCATCAACGAGGCATTGTCGGTACTGAACGATACCGCTCGCATCGCCGTCCCCAGCTTGGTTCGAAAGACGAGATATTCGAGCACCAGCATTAACACGGCAGAGGTCGCGAAGATCATGACATCGACGAGGCCGATCACGACGTCGCGATACCCGTCGCCACTGGGGAGAGATATTCTCAACAAGTCGATATTCGGCAACAGGGCCGGCATCTTCTGCGGGCTGGCACCGAACACATAATTCAGTTGCCCGACATTCTGCAGCAGCAGCGAAACGCCAATGGCTGTAATCAACACATTCAGCCGTGGAGCACGCCGGAGCGGCTTATAGGCCAGTCGTTCAATGACGAATCCCAACAATCCACAGGCGACCATAGCCGACAGCAGTATCAAGGCCCCCACCCACAGCGGAGGCGGGGTCTCGGGATTGTGCGGATTGAGTCCCAGCATCGGCAGGATCTTGTTCGCCAGCGTGTAGCTGACCCAGGCACCCAGGACCACGATGTCGCTATGCGCGAAGTTGATGAACTTCAGGATGCCGTAGACCATGGTGTAGCCCAGGGCAATCAGCGCGTAGAGGCTGCCGATTGCCAGAGCCGTCATCAAGGTTTGAGCAAAGTCTGCCATAGGAGAGATTCAAACACCAGACGTTCGCGGTCAGTTGTCGCCACGCTCTGGTGAGCATGGATATGGCAGTGATTTACTTATCCGGTTGAATCGTGCTCACAAACGCCGGTTTGCCATTCTTCATCTCCAGCATCACGGCGGGCTTCACCGCATTGCGATCTTTATCGATGGAGATCTTGCCAGTCACTCCGTCGAAGTCCTTGGTTTTCGCCAGTTCGGCAGCAATATCAGCTCCCGACAAACTCTTCGATCGCTTCATCGCTTCGAACAAGATCCGAGCGGCATCGTAGCCCAAGGCTGCCAGGCCATCCGGCGTGCCCTTGTACTTGGCCGAGTACTTCTTAATGTAATCCTGGACGCGCGGATTCGGATCTTCGTGCGAATAGTGGTTCGAATAGAAACAGCCGTCGAGCGCCTTGCCAGCAACTTCACCGAGTTTTGAGGAATCCCAGCCATCGCCACCCAGCATGGGCGTCTGAATGCCGAGTTTCCTGGCCTGCAGAGCGATATTTCCGACATCGGTGTAGTAGCCCGGAATGAAAATCACGTCCGGCTCACTGCCCCGGATTCCCGTCAGTTGGGCCGAGAAGTCCTGATCACCACCCTGGTAGGTTTGCTTGGTGGTGATGGTCCCACCCAATTCCACAAACGCCTTCTCGAATTCTTCCTGGAGGCCCACCGAATAAGGCGAAGCTTGATCCGTTAAAATCGCCGCTTTCGACGCATTCAACTCTTCGCTCCGAGCAAACTTCGCACACACCGATCCCTGAAACGGATCGATGAAGCAGACGCGAAAAATCATGTCGCCAATCTTGGTGACTTTGGGATTGGTCGACGACGGACTGATCATCGGCACGCCGTTTTCCTGACAGATCGGTGCTCCAGCCAGCGACAATCCAGAGGCAACTTCCCCCAGGACCGCGGTCACCTTATCACTGGTGACCAACCGCGTCACGGCGGTGCCAGCTTCCCGAGCATCCCCCTTGTCGTCGTACGTGATCAGCCGCACTTTCTTGCCGTTGATACCACCCGCGGCATTGAGTTCCTCAATGGCCAGCTTGATCCCGTTGTCGGTCGATTGGCCGAATGTCGCTTCGGAACCGCTCATCGAACCGAAGTGACCGATGACGATTTCGTTCGCGTTGGAGCCCCCCGAAGGGCATCCCGGAATAGTCAATCCAAACAGGGCGACCAGCATCAACATGGGCAAGAATGAACCAAAACCGAGAAATCGGTGTCCCGACACGGAGGGGCGGCAGTGCATGTACGCTCTCTTCTCGAACGTGGGATGGAAGGCTCTGGAAGACGAACTTTGTTCTGAATGAAAACTCCCCTGAGCGCACTGAAACGGTCCGTCATATCTTGACCGCTGGGAATTCTTCATGTTTCCCGCAACCACCGGATCTATCCATAGTTGCGGAGCGCTGTGAGTATATCGGACGTCTTGAATGAATCTCAAGAGTGTTATGTGTGCGGGAAGACCGGTTGGGCGGCAGGAATATCCGATCCCATCAGTCCCATTTGTCTCATAAGTCCCATCCGTCCCACAAATCTGATCGAACGGATGGGACTTATGGGACCGATGCGACTGATAAAAGACGGCAAAGTTGCCTCAAGAAATCATTCCCAGCAAACTCAACCATTTGCGAATCTTGGCTTTGCGTCGCTGATCTGATCAGGTATACTACAGTCGTCACAAGGTTTTGTGATAAGCAGAGACAAAATGCAAGTGTGACACCTACGGGTCGATCTTCTCGCCCGCCCCAACCTGCGTGGCCCAGCCTTCTCCGGAAGTGCCGGCCTTCGATCTTGTGGCTATCTGTTGCCGAGCGGTGGGGCGTGAAAGGGTTTTGTTGCCACTTCAAAGTTCCGCCCTTCAAGTTTTTTGAGCGGAGTGCAGCAATGCCACAGGGTACGATTAAGAAGTTGGTCAACGGTAAGGGTTTCGGATTCATCAAGTGTGATGGCGACGACCTGTTCTTCCACTCGTCGGAAGTCAAAGGCACCACCTTCGAGCAACTGCAAGAAGGCCAGAAAGTGGAATACGATGTAGGTCGCGGCCAGAAGGGCCCCTGCGCTACATCCGTTCGCGTCTCTGGCTGATTTCTCCCAGAAGCGACAGCCGGACAGCACACGGCAATCAATATGAAACGCTCCCCGGTTCTCTGAGCCGGGGAGCGTTTTTTCGTTGATCATATTCGACTTCGTGGTTCCCGGATTAGTATAGAACTCTGGATGTCGATTCGAGTGCAGCCAAGATCCCGCGAGCTGATCATGGATTTGAAACCCCTACTGGAAAAGATTCTCGGCGACTATTCGCTACCAGTCAACGGCCTGCACGGTGTGGCGCATTGGGCGCGGGTCTTGGAGAATGGATTCCGAGTCGGCCGCGAGACCGGGGCAGATCTGGAGATCGTCTCTCTGTTCGCGGTACTACACGATTCGCAGCGGGTCAACGAGGGAACAGATCCCGATCATGGACTGCGGGCCGCCAACTTTGCGACCACACTTCGAGGCGGGCTGATTGACCTCTCCGATCATGACTTCCACCTGCTCTATCGGGCCTGCGAAGGACACACCCACGAACGCAATCATCCCGACGTCACGATTCAGACCTGCTGGGACGCCGATCGCCTCGACTTGGGACGAGTGGGGATTTCGCCCCACCCCAGTCGCCTGTGCACTCAATACGCCAAGCAGTCGAAAACCATTCGCTGGGCAGATGGGCGGGCATCCTTTCACGTCATTCCCGATCTCGTTCGCGCGGAATGGAGCATCGATCTCTCGTGAATCGTAAGATTCCTGGGTTCTTCGACAAAATCTCAACGGCCGACTGTTTCGCACACATAACGGAATCTTGATACAATTCGTGCGTGTTTGTCCGGAGTTATCACGGCAAACGTGGAAGAGATTTCCAACACCAAATTGAAAACTGAGGCTCTCGCATGATCCGTCGCTGTGCCAGTTGGGGAGCAACCTGTTTGCTGTTTGTGATCATGTCGGGACTGGCCTCTGGCCAAGATGCTGCGAAGCCGCTGGCCAAGACGACCTACGTCTATAAGAAGGTCGGCGACGTCCAGGTCCAGGCTGATGTCTATCGACCGGAAGGGGTCGAACCGCGGCCCGTCGTGGTCTGGATTCATGGTGGGGCGCTGATCGTCGGCAGCCGCTCGCAAGTCCCCAAGAATATCCTTGAGCTATGTACCAAGGAGCGTCTGATTTTCGTGTCGATCGACTATCGACTGGCCCCCGAAGTCAAGCTGCCCGAGATTGCGGCCGACCTCAAAGACGCGTTCCGTTGGCTGCATGAGCAGGGCCCAAAACTCTTTCAGGCTGATACCAGTCACATCGTCGTGACCGGTGGTTCGGCGGGTGGATTCCTGACGATGCTCTCCGGCGCGATCGTCCAACCCAAGCCGCAGGCGCTCCTCGCCTATTGGGGTTATGGAGATATTGACAACAAGTGGGCCATGAGTGCTTCCACACACCATGGGATGAACACACCCGAGGAAAACAAAGCGGCTCTCGCCGCCGTCAGCCAGGGCAAGGTTTTCACCAACTCGGATGATCCTGCCGTTCAGAAAGGACGCGGGTTGTATTACCGCGGTCT
Source organism: Planctomycetaceae bacterium (assembly GCA_028291605.1). Lineage (GTDB taxonomy): Bacteria > Planctomycetota > Planctomycetia > Planctomycetales > Planctomycetaceae > JAKFVC01. The sequence continues at coordinate 6,612 of JAQGHS010000771.1, forward strand.
GCGACAAACAGGTGCCTGGTCGCGCGAAGTGACGGGAATCGATGCCGCTAAGGAACCAGGCAAGCTTGATCCCTATTGCCCGGTCAAATTAATCACCAAAGACTATCCCCCCATCTTGATGGTGCACGGGACCGCTGACACTGACGTTCCTTACTCATGCTCGAGCGACATGGCTGTCGAGTTGAAGAAGCACGGCGTGCAACATGAACTTATCTCCATTCCCAACGCGGAACACGGGCTACGAGACGGTGACCCGCAACTCGTCGCCAAGGCCAACGCGCGAGCCTTGGAGTACATCCTGCAACACGCCACCGCAAAGGTACCAGCGGCCGGTGCTGCGGTCGACAAACGAGTGACCGCACAACTCGCCGCCATCGCCCAGGCCGGTCCGCAAGGGAAAGGGTCTGAAGCCGCTCGCGTCGCACAGGTTGAATTGTCCAAACAGGGAGTCGAAATCCTGCCCGAGTTGCTGGTCGCGATGGATACCACGAATGTCGTGGCGGCCAACTGGTATCGCATTGTGTTCGAACAAATTGTGGCCCGCGAGAAGAAACGCGCCGACACCGTCTGGCCGATCGCATTCTTTAAGGAATACGTCAGCGATGCGAACCGAGTGGGCCGTCCACGCCGGTTGGTCCTGGCACTGCTGGATGAGTTCGAACCGAATTTCTCCAAAGGCTGGTATCCCACTCGATTGACCGATCCGTCATTTCGCCACGAGGCTGTCAGTCGTGCATTATCAGCAGGCGACCAGGCCTTGAAAGCCAAGGACAACGACTTGGCGAAGATCGAGTTTCGTAAAGCGTTTGAGAACGGTCGCGACAGTTCTCAAGTCGTTCAGGCGGCAGACAAGCTGCGGTCGCTGGGGGAAACTCCGGATGTGATTGGCCACCTCGGATTGGTGGTTGACTGGTGGCTGGTCGGACCGTTTGATGCCCCCGAGAAAACCGGCTTCAGCAAAGCCTTCGAACCGGAAAACAAAGTGGACCTGCAAGCCAAGTACCAGGGGCAGGGGGGGAGTGAGATCGCCTGGATCAAACATCACACCGCCGATACGCTCGGGCAGCTCAATCTGATCAGTGCGATCAGTTCGACGCGCGAAGCAGTGGGGTATGCCTATACCGAAATCGAAGTCCCGCAAGCATTGTCGGCCCAACTCGGCTGCGGCGCTGACGACAATTGCACAGTCTGGCTCAACGGTGAAAAGGTTCTGGCCCGCGAACAATGGCTCAACGGCACACGCTTCGACCGCTTCGTCGCGCCGATCAAGCTCAAAGCCGGCCGCAACACATTACTGGTGAAGATCTGCCAGGGTCCTCAACACAAAGATCCGGAAGTCTCCAACAACTGGTCATTGCAGTTGCGACTCTGCGATAACCAAGGGCAGGGCATCAAGTTCACGGCGATGAAATGAAACTGAATCCGTGGGACGGGTCTCCAGGCCCGTCCGTCCCCCAACAGCAATTCAGATCTCCACCAAACTTCGTGCCCTTTGTGACCTTCTGTTCTAATTTCGTTTTAAACAGAAGGTCACAAAGGAAATACCAAGTTCAAGTGAAGTTGCTCGACTGAAGAATGATAGGACTTGAGTCGGACTGACGGGCCTGGAGACCCGTCCCACGATTCTGTGCCACCTCTCTGACAACCTCAGGATTCAACGAGAAATGTTACGGATCAATCGCATTTGGGCCGCGTGCCTGCTCATAATCATCGCCGCTGTCTCGCCGGGGGCTGCCGAGAACTGGCCCGGCTGGAGAGGCCCCCAACGCACTGGCGTGACCACTGATACCGGCGTGGTCACCAAATGGTCGCCAACAGAAAACGTCCTGTGGAAAGCTCCGCTGCCGGGTTCAGGAATTTCGAATCCGGTCGTCTGGGAAGACCGCATCTTCGTGACGGCATCCGAAGGCCGCGATCAAGGCGAGCTGCACATTATTTGCCTCGACCGCCAGACTGGAGGCGAACGCTGGCACCAGCGATTATGGGGCACGGCTCCGACATTGTTCTACTACCCCCAAAGCGGCATGGCCAGCCCGTCACCCGTGACGGACGGCAAACATCTCTGGACCTTCTTCGGCACGGGAGACGTCTTCTGTTTCGACATGGACGGTGGCCTGGTCTGGCATCGGGCCCTCGCCGACGAATACGGCGCCTTCGAGAACCGCTTTGCCGCGTCCAGTTCGCCGTTGCTGTTTGAGAAGACCCTCATTTTGCAGTGCGATCATTACGGTGCGTCGTACGTCATCGCCCTCGATCAACTCACCGGAGCCAATCACTGGAAGGCCGATCGTCCTGAAGTCTGGCTCTCCTGGTCATCGCCACAACTCGTCCCAGTGGGGGATCGGTTCGAACTGGTGGTCGTGGGTTCCGAGAAGATGGATGGTTATGACCCACGTTCCGGCAGCCGGTTGTGGACCGTTCGCGGCCTGTCCCGCGAATGTGTCCCGACACCAATCCTCGGCAACGGCCTGCTGCTCGCGGTGAGTGGCCCCAACGGCGCCCATATCGCCATCAAACCGGGCGGCTCGGGAGACGTTACGGAATCGCATGTCGCGTGGCGCAATGATCGTGGTACGTCATTTGTCCCATCGGGAATCGTGTTGCACGATCGCTACTATCTCGCCGACGACAAAGGAGTAGCCTCGTGCCTCGAAGCCTCAACCGGCAAAATGTTATGGAGGAAGCGTCTCGGCGGGAAGTTCACCGCCTCGCCTGTTGCAGCCGACGACAAGCTGTTTTTCACCGACGAATCGGGCAGCACGTTAGTGCTGGACGGCACCACCCCCGAATACACGGAACTGGGACGCAATGAGCTCGGCGAAGATATTCTGGCGTCAGCCGCGATCTCAAACGGCAGGATTTATTTGAGGACGACGAAGCATCTGTTTTGTTTGGGGACGAAATGAGAGTTGAGTCTCATCCCACCGGAAACCAGGCGAGCCCGGCGGCACAAGCCCCGGGATTCTTCGTCGTAGGATAGGCATCCTGCCTGTCAATCGCGCAGCGACAAAGCGGTACACCAAACGTCTGTGGTAGTCAAAGTGGCAATCGTCGGATGAATGGACTGCGGGTTTGTCACTTGAGGTGACAAATGACAGGCTGGAAGCCTATCCTACGGAAGAATCCGGGGGCTTACGCCACCCGGCTCGCCTGATTTTCTCCTTGTGCTTCATCCGCATCAAATCTTCGGCACCTCAAACGTCACCTCTCCATGCGTCGGCAATCCGCTGCACCACAAACGGAACCGGTCTAGATATAAGTAAACCACCGGGGTCGTATACAGCGTCAGCATCTGGCTGAAGATCAACCCACCGACGATCGCGATGCCCAGTGGCTGTCGCAATTCGGCCCCGTTGCCGACTCCCACTGCCAGCGGTAGACCGGCCAGCAGCGCGGCCATCGTCGTCATCGTGATGGGGCGGAACCGCAGAATACAGGCCTCAAATATCGCGTCCTCGGGGGACTTGCCGCGATTGCGTTCGGCGTCCAGCGCAAAGTCGATCATCATGATCGCATTCTTCTTGACAATCCCGATCAACAGCAGAATGCCAATCAACGCCATGACATTCAGTTCGGTCTTGCAGACCATGAGCGCCAGTAACGCGCCGACACCAGCAGACGGCAAGGTCGAGAGAATTGTGAGGGGATGAATGTAGCTCTCGTAGAGCATTCCCAGCACAATATAAACCGTCACCAAAGCTGCCAAAATCAGCAGTGGCTGGTTGCTCAAGGAGGCCTGAAATGCCTGCGCTGTGCCGGAAAACTTGCCTTGAATGCTCTCGGGCATCCCCAACTGCCGCGAGGCCTGTTCGATCTTCGGAATGACTTCTCCTAGAGACGTCCCCGGTGCCAGGTTGAAGGAGATCGTGGTCGACGGGAATTGGCCTGAATGATTCGCCGAGAGAGCGGAATTCGTTGATGTCTGGCGATAAATCGTTTTCAACGGAATCTGGGCATCGTTTTGACCGCGCACGAAGATGTGCCGCAGCGAGTCCGGATTCTGGGAAAAACTATCCTCGACCTGCATCACCACATGATACTGATTCAGCGACTTGTAAATCGTCGAGACCTGCCGCTGACCGAACGCATCGTACAGCGTGTTGTCGATCGTCGATAAGGTGATCCCCAGCCTGGCCGCCATCACGCGATCAATATCCAACCGAGTCTGCAGGCCCTTGTTCTGTTGATCTGTGTTGACGTCGACCAGTCCAGGAACCTTACGCATTTCACGCAGCAGCTTCGCGCTCCAGTCGCTCAATTCATTCAGGCTATCCCCGCGCAGGCTGTATTGGTATTGGGCACCACTAGCCCGACCGCCGATTCGCAGATCTTGCACGGCCTGCAGCAGTAAGGTCGCACCCGGCAGTTTTGACGCCTTACCGCGAATTCTCCCGATGACTTGATCCGCGGAAAGCTTTCGCTCATGCAGCGGCTTCAATGACACGAACATGCGTCCCGAGTTCGTCGCGCCGCCCATGCCCCCGATGGACGCCGTCACTCCGGACACTGCGGGATCTTCGCTGATCACGGCAGCAAACTGCTCCAACAGCCGGGCCATCGATTTGAATGACGTATCCTGGTCGGCCTGCAAATTTCCCGTCAATCGCCCCGTATCTTGCTGAGGGAAGAACCCCTTCGGAACGATCACATATAAATAGACCGTCAAACCGACCGTCGACAATGTGACAAGCATTGTCAGCAGTTGATGCCGCAAAACGACCAGCAGCGTACGCTCATACCATATCAAAATCCATTCGAAAACCCGTTCGCTGGCCTCGTAGATCTTTCCATGCCGCTGATCTTTCTTGGATTTCAGCATGTAGGCGCACATCATGGGGGTCGTCGTCAGCGACACCACTAGCGATACCGCAATCGCCACGGATAGCGTCACGGCGAACTCGCGGAACAGACGTCCGACGATTCCCCCCATCAGCAGAATGGGAATGAACACTGCCACCAACGAGATACTGATTGAGAGGACGGTAAAGCCGATCTCCTGAGCCCCTTTGATCGAGGCTTGCATGGGAGTGAGGCCCTCGTCCAGGTGACGGGCAATATTTTCGATCACGACGATGGCATCATCGACCACGAACCCCGTGGCAATGGTGAGCGCCATCAGCGAGAGATTGTCCAAGCTATAGTCGCACAGATACATGACGCCGAAAGTCGCGATCAGCGAGACGGGCACAGCGACACTGGGAATCAACGTGGCACGCCAGTCACGCAGAAACAGAAACACGACCAGGATGACCAGACCGACCGAAAGCACCAGGGTGAATTGCACATCTTCCAGCGACGCCCGAATTGTGGCCGTGCGGTCCATCGCCACTGACAATTCCATATCGGCCGGAATCTGGGCGTCGAGTTGTGGCAGGAGGGCTCGAATGCGATCCACCGTGCCGATGATGTTGGCTCCCGGTTGCCGGAAGACCATCAGCGTAATGGAGGGTTTCCCGTTGCAAATCCCGAACGCTCGAATGTCTTCGACCGAATCAGTCACTGTCGCAATATCCTGCAACCGGACTGGGGCACCGTTGCGATACATCACAATCAGGGGCGCGTATTCCTTGGCCAGAAACAACTGGTCGGTCGACATCAATGACCAGGAGCGTGTGCTGTCATTGATACTTCCCTTGGGGCGATTGGCATTCGCAGTTCCCAGTGCCAGCCGCACATCTTCCAGCCCGATTCCGTAATGATTCAGGATTGTCGGATTGATGTCGACGCGCACCGCCGGAGCCGAGCCTCCCCCCACCATCACTTGTCCCACTCCCCGCACCTGCGCCAGTTTCTGTTGCAGGATTGTCGCCGCCACGTCATACATGCGCGGCTTCGTATATGTGTCGGAGGTCAATGCCAGGATCATGATCGGAGCGTCAGCCGGGTTGACCTTGCGATAGGACGGGTTGTTGGGCAGATTCGTTGGCAACTGGCCGCGTGCCGCATTAATCGCGGCCTGGACGTCGCGCGCCGCAGCATTGATGTTACGGTCCAGATCGAACTGCATCGTAATGGAACACGAACCGAGCGAACTCGCCGACGTCATCTCGGTGACGCCTGCGATGCGGCCGAACTGCCGCTCCAACGGTGTCGCCACCGCCGAGGCCATCGTTTCGGGACTGGCGCCGGGCAGATTCGCACTGACTTGAATCGTGGGGAAATCGACCTGCGGCAACGGCGAGACCGGCAACATCGTGTAGCCGAGCGCCCCGGCCAGGGTGATCGCGATCGTCAGCAGTGTCGTGCCGACCGGCCGATGAATGAAGGGGGTCGAAAGACTCATACGATCCCCTCTGTCGCCGGGTGGAGAACCTCGTCGTCTGAGTCATGAATCGCTTCAGTCCTGATCCCCAGATACTGGCCAATTCGATCAAACCACAGGTAAATCACGGGGGTCGTATAGAGGGTCAACAACTGGCTGAAGATCAAGCCACCGATAATGGTAATCCCCAGCGGACTGCGCAGCTCAGAACCGGTACCATGCCCGAACGCCAATGGGACGGCGCCGAGGAGGGCCGCCATGGTCGTCATCATGATGGGCCGAAATCGCAGCAGACACGCTTCGAAAATTGCCTCGTCTGGTGACTTATGCTGATTACGTTGAGCGTCCAGAGCGAAGTCAATCATCATGATCGCGTTCTTCTTGACGATTCCAATCAGCAGAATAATTCCGATCAAACCAATGACGCTCAGATCGAGACCGCAGATCAGCAAGGCCACCAGCGCACCGACACCCGCCGACGGCAGTGTCGACAAGATCGTGATCGGATGGATGTAGCTCTCATAGAGCACCCCCAGCACGATATAGACCGTCACCAATGCCGCCAGAATCAGCCACGGAGTATTCTTGAGCGATGCCAGAAACGCTTCGGCCGTCCCCTGGAAGCCACCGACGATGCTCGGCGGCAGGCCCAGTTCTTCCTTGGCCTTGGCGATCGCCTCAACGGCCTCGCCCAGCGAGACATTGGGTGCCAGATTGAATGACACGGTCACCACCGGAAACTGCCCCTGGTGATTCACAGTCAAGGGAGCGGTCGATTCTTCCAGTCGAGTAAACGTACTCAAAGGAACGACACCGCTATTGGGGGGCCGGATATAGATTTCGCTGAGGTCGCGAGGGGCATTGCGAAACTTCGGCTTCACTTCGAGTATCAGACGGTACTGATTCAACTGCGTAAACATGATCGAAATCTGCCGCTGACCAAAGCCATCGTAGAGGGCATCATCAATCATCTGAGGAGTGACTCCCAGGCGTGAAGCCATGTCCCGATCAATCACCACTCGCATCTGCAATCCGGCGTTCTGTTGATCAGTGGCGACATCCCGCAGTTGCGGCAACTCTTGTAGCTTGGCCACGAACTTGGGTGCCCATTCCCCCAGTTCGGCGGCATCGGGATCTTCCAGGCTGTATTGATATTGGGTCCGGCTAACACGCGTTTCGACGGTCAGATCCTGCACCGGCTGCATGAACAGTTTGATTCCGCTGACCTTCTCGAGCTTTGGCTGCAGGCGACGAATTATGTCCGACGCACTGAGGTGTCGTTCCTCCAATGGCTTCAGATTGATCTGGATTCGTCCGCTGTTCACCGTCGTATTGGTGCCATCGATCCCAATAAAGCTCGACAGACTCAGCACCGCCGGGTCTTCCAGAATCGCTTTATTTAGTTCGAGCTGCCGTTGCGACATGGCCTCAAATGAAATGCTCTGCGGCGCTTCAGAAATTCCCAGAATGACACCGGTATCCTGCACAGGGAAGAAGCCCTTGGGCACGATAAAATAAAGATAAACGGTGGCGATCAGCGTGATCAGCGAGACGAACATCGTTGATGCCTGATGCCGCAGGACCACCTTCAGCGTTTCGCCGTACATCCAGATGACCGACTCGAAGCAGTACTCCGACATCTGATACATCCGGCCGTGCTTGGTCGGATCGACATGCTTGAGCAGCTTCGCGCACATCATCGGAGTCAATGTCAGCGACACCACCGCCGATACCAGGATCGTGACGCTCAGCGTCACCGCGAACTCGCGGAACAGGCGACCGACGATGTCGCCCATGAACAACAACGGAATCAACACGGCGATCAGTGAAACGCTTAACGAGACAATCGTGAAACCGATTTGAGCGGAACCCTTGAGGGCAGCTTCCAGTGGCGATTCACCCTCTTCGATGTAGCGCATGATGTTTTCAATCATCACAATCGCATCGTCGACGACGAAGCCGGTCGAAATCGTCAGCGCCATCAACGTCAGATTATTCAGGCTATAGTCCAGCAGGTACATCACCGCAAAGGTCCCGATCAGGGACAGCGGCACGGCGACGCTGGGGATGATGGTCGCATAGACATTGCGCAGGAACAGGAAGATGACGAACACGACCAGCGCAATCGTCAGCAGTAATTCAAACTGAACGTCTTCAACGGACGCGCGAATGGTCAGCGTACGGTCGGTAAGGATCGCAATCGAGACTGTCGCTGGAAGCGAATCCTTGAGCTGCGGCAACAGCGACTTCACCCGGTCCACGACCTCGATAATATTGGCGCCGGGCTGCCGCTGAATATTCAAGATGACCGCCGGCGTGTCGTTCATCCACGCGGCCTGGCGGATGTTTTCCACGTCGTCGACGACATCGGCCACATCGGCCAGTTGGACTGGAGCCCCGTTGTGATAGGCAACGATCAACTTCCGATATTGCTCGCTCGTGAAAATCTGATCGTTCGCGCCAATCGTATAGGCTTGTCGCCGGCCGTCAAAACTCCCCTTCGCCTGATTGACATTCGCCGCGGCCACCGTCGTCCGCACATCTTCCAGATTCAGCCCCAAGTTCGACAACGCCGTCGGATTGGCCTGAATTCGAATCGCCGGCTTCTGACCGCCACTGATGCTGACCATGCCCACGCCACTCAGTTGCGAAATCTTTTGAGCGAGCCGAGTGTCGGCCAGGTCTTCCACTTTCGACAACGGAAGCGTCTTCGACGAGAGCGCCAACGTCAGAATCGGAGCGTCGGCAGGATTCGTCTTGGTATAGATCGGCGGGTTGGGCAGATCACGCGGCAGGAATGTCGAAGCCACATTGATTGACGACTGCACCTGTTGGGCCGCAACATCGATGTCCAGCTCCAGCGCGAAGCGCAGCGTGATCACGGAACAGCCTTCCGAGCTGGTCGATGTCATTTGAGTCAGTCCGGGCACCTGGCCGAACTGGCGCTCGAGCGGAGCCGTGACCGACGACGCCATCACGTCGGGGCCCGCCCCGGGATAGAAGGTGACCACCTGGATCGTCGGGTAGTCCACCTGCGGCAACGCCGAGACCGGCAACATCCGATAAGCGATCATTCCCGACAGCAGAATCGCGACCATGAACAGCACGGTGGCGACAGGCCGCAGGATGAATGGGCGAGAGATGTTCATCGCGCGGCCTTTGAGTTCTCCGGCTTACCGTGACCCTCAGCATGCCCAGCCGACTTCGCGACCTTATCCCCTTTACCTGCAGGCGGCCCGGCTCCCTTGTCCTTGGATTTGGTGTCGCGTGTCGCCACTTTCGCACCCGGCTGCAATTTGTCGATGCCATCCGTCACTACGATCTCACCGGGTTGTACTCCATACTCGATCGAGGTCTCGGCTCCCTCGGTGGGACCAATTGTCACGTTGCGTAGTTCGACAGTTTCATCCGATTTGACGACATACACGAAAGTCGAACTCGGGCCGCGTTGAACGGCAGCAGATGGAACCACAATCGCGTCATGTTTGGTATCTACCAGTAAGCGGGTATTGACGAACTGATTGGGGAACAACGCATTGTCTTCGTGATCGATAATCGCCTTGAGACGCAAAGTACCCGTCGTGGAATCGACCTGATTGTCCGTGGCCAGCAGCTTGCCCGCCGCCAGTTTCGAGCGGAAATCGCGATCGTAGGCATCGACGACCAGTTCGTGTCCTTCACGCATCCGTTTCTGAACGCGGGGAATGTCGTCCTGGGGGATCGTAAAGATCAACGCGATCGGCTGCAGTTGTGTGACCACGGCCAACCCGTTGGGATCATTCGCCCGGACGATGTTGCCCGCATCCACTAGTCGCAAACCAATCCGGCCGTTGATGGGGGAGATGATTCGGCAGTAGGTCAGTTGCAACTCGGCATTAGCGACCATGGCCTTATCTGTCCTGATCGTCCCCTCGGTCTGTTGCACAATCGCAATCTGGTCATCGAGTTCTTGAGCCGTGACTGATTTGGTGGGGACCAGACGCTCATAGCGCGCCAAAGTCAGCTTCGCTGCCTTAAGAGTGGCTTCGTCTCGTGCCAACTGTCCAGCGGCCTGGTCGCGTTGGACTTCGAATGGCCGAGTATCAATTTCCGCAAGTAAATCACCTTCCTTGACCATCTGACCTTCTGTGAAGGCAACCTTGGTGAGTTCACCTTCGACGCGGCTGCGAATCGTCACGGTCTTGAGCGCCGTCACTGTCCCCAGACCGTTTAGGTATAAGTCCAGATCACGTTTCTTTACTGCGGCGGTCACGACAGGAATCACGCGAGCGGGGGGCTTGGCCGGCGGACCACTGGTAGAAAACAACGCCGAGACCGATGGCCACCACCGTTCTCGGTAAAACCAACCCGCTCCTGCAGCGAACGCCACGAGCAGCAACAAAATCAGCCACAAGCCGGCGCCCGGTCTGGCAACAGGTTCAGGCGGCAGGGGATGAGGATCGAGCATCGCTGGCTTATTCCCGTGAACTCGTTCGGCGGCCGCACTTTCGGGAGATTGTGCGGGGCGGCCTTTCACGGGTTCAGCCACCGGCGCCGGTGGGGAAACTGGAACGTTCGTAATCATCTGTTGAATACCTCAAAAGATGGATCGCTGGCAAGCTGCAGACGGTAGGCTTTGACTCACAAACTCAAACAGGCAGGACAGTCGCAGTAGGGCAGGTCGCAATCTCGAATCTTTATATGTTACCACGCTAATCAAAACCCCACATCTACGCACTTCCTATCAGACCAAATTGCCGCCCTTTTCGACGTCTGCCATTCGGCATATGACCTTACGCGACAATGAATTAGGCTGCAGAGAATACTATCCTACAAGGACCAGAAGTGGTACCCCTTAAGCATTTGTCACAATTGGCGGGAGTGGTGTGGGACGGGTCTCCAGGCCCGTCCGTCCGGCGTATTAACCATTGGACTACCCAATAATTCGATCAGGTGAGCCGGGTGCCGTAATGCCCCGGACCGGGAGTTGGCTCGAATCACGAATTGTCCGGGGCCTCACGGCACCCGGCTCACCAGCACAATTTGGGCTGATGGGAGGGCGAGGGACCCAGAGGGTACCCCGCCGAGCCAAAAGCGACGCAGGTCGGCGTCCGCCGGAGGCCTCGTTGTTATTGAAATGCCTCCTGCGGACGCCGAC
>JAQGHS010000812.1 GCA_028291605.1 Planctomycetaceae bacterium
GTGATGGAGTTGGTCCCGAAATCGCCGAGGCCACTCGGCGGTGTGTCGACGCCACAGGGGTGAAGATCGATTGGGACGTTCAGGAATGCGGCATCGAAGTCATCGAACGGGAAGGCAAAGTCCCCGACGCGGTGCTCAAGTCGATCCGGGCGAACAAGATTGCCCTGAAGGCTCCCATTACGACCCCCATCGGCAAGGGTTTCCGCAGCGTTAACGTCTTCCTGCGTCAGGAATTGCAACTTTACGCCTGCCTGCGCCCCTGCAAGACCTACAAGGGTGTTCGCACTTACTTCAGCGATTCGAATGTCAACCTCGTCATCGTCCGCGAGAATACAGAAGATCTGTACGCCGGCGTCGAATTCGAAGCGAATAAGCCGAATACGGCCGAGTTGATCAAGTACATCAACAGCATTGCGACCGGTCGCAAGATCGACACGGGTCTCGATACGACCGGCATCAGCATCAAGCCGATGTCGATCGAGGGAACTCGCCGGATTGCTGATTATGCGTTTGACTGGGCGATCAAGAACAACCGCAAGGCGGTGTGCTCGATCAGCAAAGCCAACATCATGAAGTTCACGGACGGCTTGTTCTACAACGAGACACGTGCCGTCGCGAAGGCGTACGGAGCCAAGTTCGAAGAGACGAAGCTCGCCGATGGCGTGGCTGCGGATCCGGTGCTGAACGGCAAGGTTCCCAACACGGCCGGCAATCTGCTCTATCAAGAACGCCTGATCGACAACATGTGCATGCAGCTCGTGCAGAAGCCCGAGCTGTATGACGTGATCGTCGTCCCCAATCTGTACGGCGACATCCTGAGCGACCTGTGTGCCGGCCTGGTCGGCGGTCTGGGTGTGGCTCCGGGAGCCAACATTGGTGCCGATACGGCCATGTTCGAAGCCGTGCACGGCAGTGCTCCGAAGTATAAGGGTCAAAACAAGGTCAATCCGACCGCGCTGATCCTCTCAGGCAAGATGATGCTGGCTCACATTGGTGAGAAGGCTGCTGCCGAAAAGCTGGAACGAGCCGTCTGTGCCGTCATCGAAGAGGGCAAGGACGTGACCTACGATATGAAAGCCGACCGCAACGATCCCACCGCAGTGGGGACGTCGCAAATGGCCGACGCCATTATCGCGAAAATGCGGGCCGAGTAGTCCCGTAGCCCGAATCTCCGAGTCGGGTGCTTCGTAACAACAAAAAACCGCCCGGTGCAAACTGGGCGGTTTTTTTACGTAGAGGTGAGGGGTCGGGTCTTACTTCGAGATCCGCACCTGCGTCCCGAGATCCCACGTCACCAGCGTGCCATGCCATTCGGTGGCGACCAGCAATTTGCCGTTGGCAGTGAACCGGATGATGGTCAACGCGATGGTTTTACGCGGTCCGGTGAGACTCGTCGCAAGTGTCAAGCCCTGTGGAGAAATCGCGAGACTATTCACTCCTCGCGGTGACATCGTTGCTGGTTCGATGCGGCATTTTTCGTCGGCATTCCAATATCGGGCGAGGTCGTGATTCGCGGAGTCTGCGGAGTGTTTTTCTGCATCACACGTGCTCGCGCATTCGGGAGCCCGGCATCCGGTTCGTATCGCAACGGTGTGCGAATCGGGGATCGAGTTGTGGAGATTCCACACGAGGACCGTTCCGTCCCGAGATCCCGTCAGCGAGACTTTTCCATGGGCCGTAAACAGGGAGCTGCTGGACTGACCGGTGACGAAATCGAAGACGTCCTGCAAATCGGGAGCGGAGGCTGGCCCGCGTTCTTCCGGCTGGCCGAGGACTCGCAGGATGAACTGAGATGCCGTGACTGTGGGATCCGCATCGGGCGGCGAAGCTCTTGGAACGGAAACCGGTTCTGAGCCTGGTAACACTTCATCGGAATTGGAATTGCAACTCGGAGCACCAGGGACTGCCGCCGAACTGGCCGTGGCCGTCCGCGGTTCCAACCTGGCGACCAGTCGAGATTGGATCGCAACTGGTCTGCGGATCGCCGTGCTCGAAGAGACTTTAACCGGTGTGACTTGCGATATCGCGGTTGGCCTGGGGCGAGGAACGGTCGTGGACTTGGCGGCCGCTTCGTGAACTACGGGTTGCTCACGTAATCGCAATGAAGGCGAAATCGGGATCAACATGGCGGTGGCGACGACTGCCATGCGCCCCAGCAGAGAGAGTGATTTTGGTGCCGTCCCGCGCATGATGAGCTTGAGACGTTGGCGCAATAATGGCACTTCACCCAAGCCACACGCAGCGGCCGGCACACCCGGATGACCCTCGGTGAGGAAATCCACGGTTGCCAAGAGCGCGTCGGCATATTGTCGCTGAGCTGCCGGGAATTGACTGACCACCCAGGCATCGCAGCATTTCTCTTCCGAGATTTCTAATTCTCGTCGCGCTAGCCAGAGCACGGGATGCCACCAGAACAGGCCGCTGGCCAGGAATTCCAGCAGCCGGACGCGGTGATCGCCCCGTCGATAATGAGCCAGTTCGTGGGTCAGCAGAGTGGCGACCGCTCCTTCATCCAGCCGGCAGAGGAGATCTTTCGGGAAGAGAATGCGCGGTTTGCCACCGACCGACCATAACATCGGCGAGACGACTGCGGGCAACAGCCAGACTTCCGGAGCCTTGGCAATTCCCATCGGTTCGGCGAGCCGCTGGGCGAGCTGCTGCAACACAAGTGGCCCGCGTCGAGCGTATTTCAGAAACACCTGCGTGAATCGCACGACTCGCCAGCCCTGCAAGGTAAACCAGCACATGGAGCCGCAAAACCAGAGACAAAGTATGGGTAGAGCCAGACGCTGCAGAAACCGCAATGCGATGGCCACCCAGCCTTGGCAATACTGCGTCCACGAATTCGTCCGCGCATTCACGTCCGCAGACCGCATGTCAGTCCGCTGTACCGCAAACTGGCTCGACGGAGAAAGGCTGTGTGAGGTGGCGACGACTGCTGACAAACTCGAGGCCGGTGAGATCCGGTCAACCATCTCTGTCGCTGGACGGGCCGGTAAGTTGAGGCGCACCGGTATCAGGTACAGCGGCGGAGCAATCAGCTTGACCAGCACCAGGATCCAAAAGGCATGGATCAAGGCCGGGCGCTGCCAAATGCGTCCAAGAGCGAGTACGGGCAACGCTAACAGGACAGCTAATAGCGCGTTCATCAATCCGGTTTCGACCAGCGAAATCACGGTGAATCCTTGGGCCCGCGTTAATAGTGACTGGAAACAACTTTCTTCGAGGCAGATTCCTTAAGCAACTAACGGACCAGATGACGGGCGCTCCGCCGCAGTGAAATGAGTCTAACTAGCAATCCGGCTTTCTGTGGGACTTGCTGCTGCAACCACCACCACATGCCCCTAAATATAATATTATCTCGCTGACAATATTTTTTCGACTGCAATTCGTTCGCTCAGTTTGCTAACTTTCGAAATTAATCAAATTTGAGTTTTTTGTACAGATCGAAATGCATTGTAGCAGTCATCCGCTACGGGGCAACTGCTATCGCAACTCCGAGTGAGATATTGACTTAACGTCTTCTCTGGCGAGGTCTGCGACAATCTTAACATCCCGCTCAATTCTCAATCCGTTGAGAATTATAGAGCGAGAAATTGGTTAAGAGGTTACTCTTTCTTCACGAATTAACAGTCGCTTGATCGAGTTCGTTCAGTAGCCCTCGCAGAGACGCTCGGTCTTCTACGCTAAAAGACTCAGCTTTCACGAGATATGTGAGCAAAGGAGCCAGCGCGCCGGAGCAGAGTTTATCGGCAGTCGCCTGCAAACTTTTTCGAATCACATCGGAGCGTTGGACGGCGGCGTGGAACATATACGGCCACGACTCTCGGTTGCGCGTCACATAGTGCTTGGCTTCCAAGCGATCCAACAACTTTTGGACCGTCGCATTTTGCGACCCTGGTCCACCCGGATACAGCACTTCCGTCAATTGGCGGACAGTGCATGCACCCCGTTCCCAGAGCTGTTGCAGCACAGCGAGTTCAGCATCGGGAATGTCTTGTGGCTTGCGTGGCATGATTTTTCAGTTCTCCGGAAACAAAATACTTCCAAAAACAAAAAAGAGGAGTTGTCTTCAAGGTCGAAATGATGCGAAATAAAAACCGAACGAACCTGCCAAGATGCCGGCACGCGACGTGTGGCACCTGAAACTGACGAATTCAGTATGGAAACCGAGATGTAGAATTCATGTCACGAAGAACTGAGTACGAATTATCCGCCGCGAATCACCGGATAGACTGATGATCCGACAATTCAAGTTCCGCCCACCCGACAGGATGGTCGGAAGCTGTCGAAGACTTAAGATCAGATTGTAGACACTTTAAACCACGGGTAAACACCCAGTCAATCCGCTTCCGGGCTAAATCACTCGGAAAAAGCTGGCTAAAGCAGTCGTTCACCCCAGGTTCACTAGCCAAAGCGATCAATTGGGGTTCAGTCCTTTTGGAATTCAGGTCTCCCATCAGAATTGCCGGGGGGGAAACCTCGAGAAATCGGCGGATGATCACCCGCAACTGATCCTGACGATCGGTCTTTCGATCCAGATGCGTGACCAGAATGGTCAATTGCGCGGTTGAATCACCGGTGCGGATTGGAATCTGACACTCGACATAGTTTCGATAGCCGTTTCCATTCACCCGCGCAAACGGGACCCGTTTCCAGCTTGAGATGGGCAACCGCGAGAGGAGCCCCTGTCCAAAATGGGGTCCCGACCTCGTGATTTCAGTCGGCGCAAAGAGCCACCCCAGCCCCAGAATGGTCCCCAATTGTTCGGCTTGATTGCGTGGATCCTGCCATCCCGGTCCCCGTACTTCGTTCAATCCGACGAAATCGACATCACGCAGGGCGTCGGCCGTTCGCTGGAGATCCAGCTTCCCATCCATCCCGAATCCGCCATGGATATTAAACGTCGCGATTCGAAATTTTGAGGGGAGTACGTCCACCACAGGCGGACTGCCGAGCAAACCAGTACCGTTCGCGGCACCAGCGGGCCACTCCCAGTTCGCCACCCAGTAACCGAGTCCCGCTAATCCGGCTGCAATGATCACGAACGTCAGCACGCATGGTCGCCAAGCATGTGGCCGTTGAGTGAGGGCCATCGAAGAGGGCTGCGGTTCGGTCATGATCGCGGACATAAAAGAAGTCTTTCAACACCAGTAGCGGCAAAGCAAACAATTGGTCGCTGGGAGGGTGAGGCTCCTGCCGAACCGCACAGTCTAGCGAGGGCCGAAAAACGCTTGCGGTTCGGCAGGAGCCTCACCCTCCCAGCCAGTCGAAAACATCTTGCTATGCGGCACGTCGCAAACGGATTGCCGGCGGAGAAACTACCTCTTGGTCACCTCTGGCCAGACTGTCCGCCAGCTCTTGGCCGCGGTCCATTTCGAGTTGCAGTTGTTGCCGGAACAATTCCATTCCGGGTTTCGACAATTTGCCGGGGACATAAAAAGGTGCGCCGATGACTCCATAGCTGGTGGAATAGGGTTTGGGCAGGATCAGGTCGGTCCAGCTTCCCTGAATCTGCCAGGCATGGGATGCCATGAACGTGCAGGGAATAATGGGGACACCGCTCAGCGAGGCCAGGCTGATAATTCCGGGCGAAATCACCCGTCGCGGTCCGCGCGGACCGTCGGGCGTCATGCAAATGTGTTGTTGGCGGGCCTCGTGAATCAGGCTGCGCAGAGCTGTCGTGCCACCTCGATTGGTCGAACCGCGGACGGTTCCCAAATAGAAGTGTCGCATGGCGTACGTCAGAAATGATCCATCCTGGTGCTGGCTGACCAGCGTGGTCATACGGTTCGCCGGCGTTCGCTCGCGAATGGTCCGCCGCAGCATGATCGGCAGCAGCATGGTGTCGTGCCACGTTGCCACGATGTAAGTTCGCGGGCAATCGCTGGCCAGCGGATACCAGGCAGGATCGTCCATGTGCATCCGGAAGGTCACCGTCGACGCGAGCGCACGAGTGAACCCGGCGAGGACTCCCCCTGCGATCTGATTGAGCCAACGACTCCGAATTCGCATACGTCAATCCCTGACAAAGCGGGCCGTGATCCGTACGACCTAAAGTATGACTGCCGGAGATTTTAACGGACCCCCAAATCTGGGGA
>JAQGHS010000814.1 GCA_028291605.1 Planctomycetaceae bacterium
CCACCCCCTTCTTGGGGTCGACGTTTCGCAGGAAGCCGGCTTCGCTCTGGCTGATCTCCCCCTTCTTGACGGAGCAGACGACCGAGTTCATCAAGATCGACTGCCAGGCGGGGTCGGGCCAGACGGCAATCAGCACATCGCGCGGCACTGACAGAGATCGCAACATCCACAACTCGATCGACGCCAGGCATTCCTGTTCGTGTCCCTCCAGCCAATCGCGCAAGCTCGTCAACTGTTGCGTGATGTCGGCTTCCTTGAGCCACGGGGGAAGTGCCGACAGTTTGGCTCCCTTGGGATTGCGTGCCACAAGTTTGCCATCCAGCAATCCCACGGCGTAATCCTTCTCCGCTGGAATCCAGTGAACTTCAGGCTCGCCGGTTGCAACGGATGGAGCATCCTTTTTGGCTTTGGCTGCCATGTTTTGAAAATCCTGAAAATGAGGATCGTCTGATTGAGAAACGTAACGAAAGCTGTGAACGGATCGAATCGATCCCTTTCGCAACAGCATGTATACATGATGTCGCCACGCGCGGGAACCCAAGCGGGGAGTGAGCCGCAATGCCTCACCCTTCCGTGAATGAAAGAACGATTTGTTAGACACAGCCTAGGGCGTGTCTGATGAATACCACGATGCGGATTTTCCGGTCACGGAGTGACCTTGAATACAAGCTCGAAGCGCAAGCGAGTGCATTCCGCCCGTTTATTCGAGGAAAATTCACTCGCTTGCGCTTCGAGCTTGTATTCGTCAGACACAGCCTGGGCTGATCAGTCGCCGGACGCGAGACTTTGGAGTAAACTGCGGCGCGGACTTTTGCGATTGCCCTCGATCACCAGGAGCTACCTCATGCCAATTCGAACGTCTCGTCGTCAGTTCTTGAAGCACGTGGCCGTCGCCGGAACAGCACTGGCAATGCCCGCCTCGAGTTATGCGCGAATTCTGGGTGCCAACGAGAAGTTGCGTGTGGCTTCAGTTGGTACGGGAGGGAAGGGCTGGTCTGATCTCACGGAGATCGCCAAAGGGACCAATGTGCGGATTGTCGCGCTGTGTGATATTGACGAGACGATGCCGTTCCTGGGTCGGGCTGCCAAAGAGTTCCCGGAAGCCAGGCGGTTCTCCGATTACCGCAAACTGCTGGATGAGCCCAGGGACATTGATGCGGTCATCGTGTCGACCCCCGATCACATGCACGCCCCGATTGCGCTGCCCGCCATGCAGCTCGGCAAGCACGTGCACTGTCAGAAGCCACTGACACACACCGTCTTCGAGGCCCGCCAGATGCGACTCGCGGCGAAGAAGTACAACGTCGTAACGCAGATGGGAAATCAGATTCAATCGCATGAAGCCTATCGCACGGCGGTGAAGCTGGTGCATGACGGCGTTATCGGCAAAGTGAAAGAAGTCCACGCCTGGCAAAGCGGCGCGATGGGCTGGATCAAGGCCGACGACCGACCGGCAGGCAGTCAGCCTGTTCCGGAAACCTTGCACTGGGACGACTGGCTGGGTGTCGCGCCGGCCCGCCCCTACTTGCCGTCAATCTATCACTCCTTCAATTGGCGAGCCTGGCAGGATTTCTCCAATGGACAGCTCGGTGACTTTGGCTGCCATATCCTCGATCCGGTGTTTAGCGCTTTGAAGTTGACGGCTCCGCTGACGTTGTTCGCAGACGCGCCTCCGATCAATCGCGAAGTCTGGACGAAATGGTCAACCGTGGCCTACGAGTTCCCCGGTACGGAATACACGGCCGGAAAGACGATCAAGGTCACGTGGTATGACGGCGAAGGGAAGTTCCCACCCCGTGTGGCATTGGGCCTGCCAGAGAAATACAAGCTGCCGGGTTCAGGTTCGGTGTTGATTGGAGAAAAGGGATCGCTGGTGATTCCACACGTGGCGATGCCTCAATTGTTTCCTGAGGAGACGTTTGCGACATTCAAGATCCCCGTGGTCCCGGCCCGCAACCACTACACATCGTGGTCCGACGCTTGCCGCGGCGAAGACAAGACGACTTCGCATTTCGATTACGCGGGACCCCTGACGGAAACGATCCTGCTCGGCACGATTGCCATCCGCCTGCCTGGACAAGCCTTGACGTGGAATGCCGAGAAGCTGGAACTCGCCGGTTCGCCCCACGCCGAAGCGTTGCTCAGCAAGCCGTACCGCAGCGCCTGGCAGCCCAAGTGGATCTGACCGAGGGAGGGATTCGAGTCGATGGGAGGGTGAGGCGCTCCAGAGGGTACCTCACCCTCCCTTGACGTTGGAATCTCCCTCAGGCGTTGCTTCCTCGCTACCTTGCGAATGTAATTCGCAATCGATCGTGGGGACTTCAAATAGCGGCAGCGACTGCATTCCACGACATGGATGAGAGGCAACACACTTGGTTGCCTAAGAAGGCGTGCAGAAAAAAATGATCGAGGCGAGCCCGGCGGCGTAAGGACCGGTATTCTTCGTCGTGGGATAGGCTTCCAGCCTGTCATTTGTCACCTCAAGTGACAAACCCGAAGTCCATTCATCCTACGATCGCGACTTTGATTGCCGCAGACGTTGGGTTCACCGCTGTGTCGGTTCGCGATTGACAGGCAGGATGCCTATCCCAGGAAAGAGCGGTCTGAAAATGCCAATAGGAGCCCCATCGGTTTCGAAATACCGTGGCCCCGGTTCCGAGCACTCAAACAGCGCACACTTGTCTCGATCTACGACAGTGCGTCTTCCGTTTATCCAGTACTTATATAATTTGCACTACAGTCGTGCAACCTACCGCGCCCGTCATATGCGCAAATTCTAAAAAAAACTCCAGTTCTCGATTGCGTGTGGTCTTTCAGCATCGATATGTTGACCGATCAGCGGAATTGTCGAGCGTCGTATGCCCAAATTGTTGCCATCGCACAGCGGTCGCCGGAGCGGTCGCATTCGAGAATGCAAACTTCGCACGGCAAAATCCAGCCTTTCTGATATCAATCCTGATCTTAATAAAGCTTGCGACGTGTTTTCTGCGCTGCCTCAAAATGAACCGGATTTGCAGAGCGCAAAGGCATTAAGACACAACGACTTTTTAGTTCTGGAAACGCTGCACCTTCAGGGGATGCAATTTTCGACTCAGAAGCGAGTGTCGGTCATGTGATCACTGAAAACTAAAGTCTTTATGTCTTGTGTGCAGTGGGTTGTCTTTTTTTCATCGCTTGTTTGTGGTTTGGGTCGCGGAGGAGTGGTCTAGCGGGCTGCGAGGAACGATCGCGAAGAGGCGAATCGTCCTTGCCTGGCAGGGCAATCATTTTGGGGAATGTCGGACGGTCAGTGACGTCGGGTGTGTTTGACGACAATCCGTCAGACAGCCAGACCAATCGCAACCGAGCCCCAGTTCGATTGTCCAACAACGTTTAAAGTCTATCGAGAAACTCAAAGGTCGTCCCGATGTATATCAGACCGTGGTTGCAATCTCTCAAGTCGCCCTGGATGCCCGGGAAACGTTCAATCAAGCGGCGCGCGTCGGATCGCCGTTCGATCAAGCCTCAGGTGGAAACACTGGAAGAGCGGACGCTCCTCGCAGCATTTTCCCTGGTGACAGTCATTCCCAACCAGGGGGTGTTTTTGAGTGATGGTCAGACGATTTCTGAGGCGCCCACTGAGGTCACTTTGCGCTTCAGCCCCGGTGAGTCGATCGACCCGACGACGATCAGCGCCAGTGCCGTAACGATCACTCGTGCGGGATTGGATGGGACGCTCAATACGGCTGACGACCAGTCGGTCCCGATCGGCTACATTGGCCCTGGTGATAGTGCGAATGAGGTGGTCGTACGCTTCGCCCAAAATCTGTCCGACGACCAATACCAGATCAAGGTTCTCGCAACCGCGTCGGGCGGGATCGGCGGAATTTCCGGCGACACGATCAGCACCACCACTTTCAAATTTAACCTCAATCTGGGTGCTCAGGTCGATGCGGTGGTGCCGCAGCCCGTGATTCACAGCCAGGTTGTGACGGTCGCCAATTCCGCTCTAATTGCGAGTGGCAGTCTGTTGACCGTTTCCTATGGCGCGTATGCCCCACTGGTCATGGAATTCTACGCTGGTAGTGTCCCCGCCCCCAACGGGCACGTCTTCGTCGATCGCACCGGTGGAAATGCCGCCGTTGCGGCAGCCATCAAAGCGGCGATTACCACCTACGGTACGTCCCTGCCCGCGACGAGCGTTCCTGCGCTGACTTCCTCGGTAGCGACCAATGCCGTGACCATCACCGGAGCCGCGTTCGAACCCAACGTGAAATTCACCGGTTCGGCATCCGCGATCACGCAGGCTTCTGGGGCGTTAAGCCAAGCTACCGATACGGTAGTGGTCTATTTCAATGAGCAAATGGATCCGACTACCGCACAGAATCCGAGCAACTATCGATTATTTGATTCGACTCCCGTTACGACTGTCAACGTCCTGAATGTGGCCGCGGCAGGCCAGTCCTTTACTGTGACGCTGGGAGTCACCAGTGTTACTGTTTCCGTGCCTGTTGCCGGGACAGTTGCCTTGACTGCCAGCCAACTGGTGACGGCAATCAATGGGGCCACTTCTGCCATCAAGGCCAGTTATGTCAGCGGAAATATTCTGACTCTGACAGCCGGTCTGGGTAACTCGGGATCACCGGATGCGTCTTGGACGCAGAGCGGAGCGTTCTCCGAAATTCGCGCCGCTAACAACTCGGCTGTTCTGCTCCCGAAGTATGCGAACTACTCGTACAACGCTCAAACGGGCCTCAGCGCCGCCGTCCTCACGTTTGCCACAGCATTGCCGACCACGACCTTCAATCTGCAAGTCGGTGGATCGACCGAGTCGACCGCCACCGTTACCGATGCCGGTGCAGTTCGTGTTGGAGCAGTCTTCTCCACGCAGAGCTATACCACTACGGACTGGATCGGTGACGGCGCCGGGGCCAGTCTGACTGCCTATTCTGGAAGCGACACCGATCTCTTCAAGTTCGAGGCCACCAACGGTGGTCAGGTGACGGTGACGCTGGATCCCAATGCTGCGCTCGATGGCGTGATCAAGCTGTATGATGCCAACGGTAACATTCCGGTGCTGGTGGCCTCGCAAACGGTGGACTCAAGCGGCGTCGGTTTTTCCGAAACATTGACTTTCGCCGCAACAGTGGGTGCATCGTATTTCGTCGAAATTTCCAGCGCTGGCGGGACAACAGGATCGTATCAGTTGCTCATCAGCAACAACACAGGGGTCGGGACTGGCGACAACAATTCCAGCTTTGGCACGGCGACGGGGTTGGGTGATCTCGGAACGAGTGAAGTTGCGATTAATGGTCAGATTCAGGCTCAGAACGATACGGCATTGGGCGCCGGAAACGGTGTGCTGATGCCGCCGCTGCCCGGCGGTGCCGATGAACCGGGCCATCGCGACTTGCCCGCTGGCGCGTTCCCCGAAGCTCCTGCGATTGGCCAGGGAACGGCGGAAGCTGGACACGGAATCGCCGACGGGACGACTCCGACCTCGCCCGTCGCGATCCCGACCATTACGTATGAGTTTCCGCAGACTTATGGACCTGATCTGCTGTTGAATCAGATCACAGTGCAGCAGAGACAGATGGCTCGCCAGATCTTCCAGATCTTCTCGTATTATTCTGGCGTCCAGTTCCAGGAAGTGACGACTCCGGTCGCGGGAACTCTGCTGATCGCCACCGGAAACATTCACGAAATCAGCACGTCTCTCCAGGACACTCTCGTCACGGGAGCCACATCCGAGTCGATGTCGCTCGCGATCATTAATGCCAATTTCCTGGATGTTTCGACGGGTCTCCTGCTGGCAAATGACAATACCTATGGCGGAGCGTGGATGAAGTCGGCGTTCCAACAGATCGGCCATATGTTGGGCTTGGGGTCTGCATTTGATGTCCCGGGACTGGAAAGCAGTTCGATTAGTTCGGAAGAAGTGTACCCAGGCGACAACGATCTCGTACATCTGCTGCGACTGTTCCCCAACAACAGCAGCGACATCGACCTGTATAAATTCAATGTGACGCAAACGGGCACATTGTCCGCGCAAACTCTCGCCGAACGCTTGAACGCGACCAATCTGTTGAACACGACGCTGACCCTGTATCGCGAAGATAACGGTATTCGCACCGTCGTGGCTCGTAACGATGATTATTACTCGAAGGATTCGGCGCTGGAAATCGCCGTGACGCCGGGCACGTATTACATTGGTGTCACGAGCACCGGTAACGACAACTACGACCCGACAATTTCCAATAGCGGATTCGGTGGCACGACCGACGGACAATATCAGTTGAAGTTGAACTTCACGCCGCTGGATCCGGCTCTCGGCAGCGCCTTGCTGAATGTCGATGCGACCGACCCGCAAGCCCTGGACGGCGACCACGACGGTGAGCAAGGTGGCGTCTACAACACCTGGTTTACAGTTGCTCCGACCAACAAGACGTTTATCGTTGACAAGCTGGCCTCGGCCGGTGGTACGGGTACTGCGGCCCAACCGTTTAACACCATCAGCGCCGCGCTGACGGCCGCCACAACGGCGGGCGCAGGCTCGGTCGTCCGCATCGTTGGTAACGGCGGCGCGGACGGGGACATCAGCACGGTGGGAGATGCCGTTCCCTATGCGATCGGCAAGGATTACAACGCCGGTCAAACTCCCCTCTCTGACGGAACGACATTCCAGGTTCCGCAGGGCGTCACGGTGATGATCGATGCCGGCGCATTGATTAAAACTCACGCTCAGATCATCAATGTGGGATCTCCCACAACCGGTGGTATCAATGGCGGCCAGGGTGCGCTGCAGGTGTTGGGAACTCCGGCCGGTAATGTTACGTTCACTTCGTGGCGCGACGATGCCAGCGGCAGTATCGATGACGGAACAAACGGCGCCGCGATCGGCGGTGACTGGGGCGGACTGGTGTTCCGGCAGGATTCCGATTCGTCATTGGCCGGCGCCTTCCTGAATACGGTCAATCATGCGACGATCCAGTACGGCGGTGGCCAGGTCAGCGTCAACAGCGCGGCGGCTGTCGTCTACAACGCCATCGATCTCGAGACGTCTCGCCCCACGCTCACGAACAATCGGCTGCTCAATAATGCGGATGCGGCGATCTCCGCAAATCCCGACAGCTTCCGGGCCGATGACGGCCGTATTGGCCCTGATATTCACGGCAACGTTCTGCTGAATAACTCCACCAACGGTCTGTTCGTTCGCATCTCGACGTCGCTGGGCGGGTCGACAGAAACATTGAATGTCAATGCGCGGTTCGATGATACGGATATCACGCATGTGTTCACGCAGAATCTGCTGTTGAACGCGCGAGCTGCGAACGACTTGAATACGGCCCTTTCGGCAAGTTTGATCATCGACCCGGGCACCATCGTGAAGTTGTCGGGTGCGCGCATCGAGACCGGATTGGGAAATACCAGTCTGATCGCCGAAGGGACCGACGCGAATCCCATCCGCTTTACCAGTGAATTAGATGATCGGTTTGGCGCCGGCGGCGGCGGCTTCGACTTGAAAAACGATGGCGTCAGCACGCCGTCAGCCGGCAATTGGTCCGGCTTCTTCATCCAGCCGACATCGACGGCCAGTTTTGATCATGTCTCCATCAGCTACGCCGGCGGTACTTCGGAAATCTCCGGAAACTCGGACAGCTTCAATGCCATCGAGGTCGTTCAAGCCCGCCTGCGCATTGCGAACAGTGAGCTCACCGACAACCTGGGTGGCCTGGCCACGGGTGATCGCGCCGGCCGCGGACCGAATGATAATTCGACGATCTTCGTCCGGGGTGCTCAGCCGGTGATCGTCAATAACGTCTTCCGCGATAATGTGGGCAGCGTGATCAGCATCAATGCGAACTCGCTGCAGGGCGTGATCATGCCCGATTCCGGACGCAGCACAGGTGCGGTCGATACCTTCAGCCAGTTTGACGACAACTATGGTCCCCTGGTCCGCTTGAACGCCTTCGCCAACAGCTCGGGCTTCCTCCTGGGCTCTCTCACCCAGACGTCGACGTTGGGAATGACGATCCGCGCCGAGACGTTGACCATTGGCAGTGTCTGGGATGACACCGATATTGCGCACGTCGTCACCAATTTGATCAAAGTGGATGAGTTCCATACCTATGGCGGCCTGAGATTGCAGAGCAGTCCCAACGCCAGCCTGGTCGTCAAACTCTCGGGCGTGAACGCGGGCTTCTCGGCCAGCGGCGACCCGTTGGAAATCACCGACCGCATCGGCGGCACCATACAAATCGTCGGGCAGCCGGGTTATCCCGTCATTTTGACCTCGTTGAAGGATGACTCAGTCAGCGCCGGCTTCAAGCCTGACGGCTTGCCCCAATACGACACCAACGGCGACAACAACGCGGGTGGCGCGAGTGTCGGTGCCCCGGGCGACTGGAAGAGCATCTCGTTCGATCAGTACAGCAACGACCGCAATGTCGCCATCGTCAATGAGACCGAACCGGCGATCAATCACGGCAACGACATCAATGTGGCGCTCGACAGCCAGAGAAACATTATCGGTTTCAATGCCCAAAGCCTGGGCAATCTGGCGCCCAACGACGTCAGCGGCGACGAAAATCGACGTCTGGGTTTCACCGTGAACGGCTTTATCAGTCCCGATTCCCCGACCGACGTTGACGTTTATAGCTTTACCGCCGATCCGGGAACTGAAGTCTGGATTGATACCGATGCCACGAGTCAACGGCTCGACTTGATGCTCGAATTGGTCGACTCATCAGGTCTCGTTCTGGCTCAATCGTTGAATTCGCAAGCCGAAAGCCTGGGCACGTCCTCCCTGGGCGGTTCCCTGTTTAACACGGTGCGGGGTGTGGTTCAAACACCCGCCCAAATCGCGGCCGGCAACAGCGATCTCAACTCGCTGACTCGCGATGCGAACCTGGGTGGCGACTTCTACACCAGCAACTTCCATGATGCGGGCTTCCGCGCCGTGCTTCCCGGCACGATCGGTGGCGGAGCAGTCACCTACTTCGTGCGAGTTCGCAGCCAGCCCAGTGATCCGAATATCATCCCGGAGAAACCGAGCGATACCGGATATGGTACGTTGACGTCGGGCTCGTACCAACTGCAGGTCCGTCTGCAGCAAGTCGACGAGATCGCCGGATCAACCGTGCGTTACGCCGACATTCACTATGCCACCGACGGTATCGTCCTGCAGGGCCTGCCGGCACACTCGCCGTTAATGGGCGAGGCCGGGGAAGGCACGGGGGACAACCAGACTGCGACGAGTGGCGGTACGCAAAATCTCGGGGCGTTACTGGAAACGGACCGCAATACCATCAGTGTCGCCGGCAGCCTGGCGAACAGCAGCGATATTGACTTCTATAGTTTCACGGTCGACTACAACCAGATTGGTCTGATCAACGGCCTGAACAACGGCTCCAAGACATTCCCAGTGAATTTCGACATCGACTGGGCCGATGGGTTGACGCGTCCCGATACGACCATCGCTATTTATGATAATGCCTCACCTCCAAACCTGATCTATGTCGGTACGGCATCCAATCTTGCCGACGATCAACAATCCCCCACCCAGCTCCCAACGGATTACACCGATCTCAGCCGTGGCAGCCTGGGTACGCTGGACCCCTCGATCGGCACGGTCAATCTGCCAGCCGGCGTCTACCAGGGAGCCACTACGGGTTCGCCCACCAAGTACTTTGTGGCGGTCTTTTCGGCCGGCCAGACCCCGACCGGCCTGACGGCGACATTCACGGCAGGCGCCAGTCCGGAAGTGCAGCGAGTGCGCCTCGAGCCAATCGATTCCGTCAAACGGCTTGTGGAAGATCACATTGGCTCTCAAGGATATGTCTCGAACGGTCTGAACGTCCTGCCGGTGAATGGTCCGTTGTTTAATACGGTCAACCTGGCAGTGAATGCACGTCCGTTTACACTTTCCGATGTGAACCTGTTTGTGACGACGGCGAGTGGGCTTGCGATTTATGATCCGTTCAACGGTAAGCTGGACGCGACCTATAGTACGTATGGCGGAAGTGCCACCTACAACGATTTGGACATGCGTCCGGATGGTCAGCTGTTTGCGGTTCGAAATACTGGAGTCTCGACTGGTGAGTTGGTCCCGCTTAATACCAGTGCAACCAACCCGTTGACGGGGGCCGCAGCAGCCACACCTGACAAAATCGCCGACGTTAATCCGAGTACTTCTCCGACTTCGTATCAACAAAACAACGCCTCGCCTGATGCGCTCGCATTCCACAAATCTGGTACTACTTACGACTATCTGGTTTATGCCGCTGCCAATGTCGATAATTATGGCCTGTCTACTCCAGCAGCCGGATCGCCGGTCGAGCTAGACCCGAATGGTCCCGGAACGTCCAAACTTTATCGCGCGATTGGGAATGGCGCTTCGATTGGTAGTGCCGAATTCTCCCAAGCCAACACGGGTGCAGTTGGAGATATTTATGATGGTGTGTCGGCCAATTTCGGTACCACTACCGGAATGCAGTATTTCAGCGGCACCGGGTTCTTGTACGGAGTCAGTTCAACGGGGCTGTTCTATCGAATTATCGACACCACGTCGGTCAATACCGCGAACGGCAACCCTGATAGCGACTTTGTCAACGCACCGGACATTTTCCCGTCAAATCTCGCGGTCAGCGTCTTCAATCTCAAGGCCCTCGGCAACATCGGTGGCGCGGCGGGATTTACCGGCCTGGCTGAGGCGCCATTGAACGTGAAGCAGCCGGATGGGACGACGTCCTATCAGTCCTTCCTGTTTGCCACCACCAATGATGGCCATTTGATTGCCATTAATCCCCAGAATCCGTCGCAAAAACAGTTCATCTTCGATACTACTAATGACTTCCAGATAACGGGGGCTGACTCCAATCTTCTCGCACTATCGGGCCTTTCCACGGTAAATCAGCCAACTGGCTTGGGCTTCTCCCCCGTTGACTTTAACTTGTGGCATGTGACATCCACACGATCTGGAGATATCAGTCACGGTATCAATGCCACTGCTGACAACTCGCGTTCCGCTGTCAGCGGTGGTAGCAGTCTCTACTTCGGATTCGATGCCAGCAGCTCCAGCGTAACGGGCTTTTCGGATTTGCGATCGAATCCCAGCCTGAGCGGTAGTACCTATGCTGTGCCTGGAGGCACGTCCGGCAGCCTGGTCACAAATAACTTCAGCTTGCAGGGATATACAGCCTCCGATCAGCCGACGTTGTATTTCAATTATTTCCTGGCAGCCGACGCAGATAACTCGGATAGTACCCGTGTCTATATTTCGACAGACAATGGAACCAGCTGGCAGTCGTTGATTACAAATTCTACGCCATCTGGACGCAACCTGTTCACGACGACCAATAACTGGCGTCAAGCCCGAGTCGACTTGAGCCCCTATGTGGGTTCATCGCAAGCGCAATTGCGATTCGATTTCACCACGTCGGGCCGATCTGGAACGACAACCGATGTGGCAACCGGCAGGAAAGTCGCCAGCAATGATCCCAATGATCCCGGATTCGCAGCGATCCCCGGTGACTCGAACAACCTTATCAATCGCGTTGTGAATGTGTCGACGTCAGAAGGCTTCTACATCGACGATATCATCATCGGCTTTGCAGAACGCGGTGAAATGGTCACGTCACCGACCGGCAGCGTTCCGAGTGGATTCTCCGCGACGGGGGTGACCTTGCCGCCGACAGCGCAGTTGTCGGGCCAATACCAGTTGGAAGTGCGTCGTGGTACCGAATACCAAGGCTTGTCATCGCCCCTCTCGGGTGCGGCGAGCATCTTCCGACAATTTGATATCAATGACCGGTTGACGACCGGCCAGACAGTGTCTCTGGGGACCTTGAATCCAGTTGGCAATACCGTTTCCATTTGGGACGGTGTGGTCACCAGGATCTTCGAATTCACGACTGGCGGAGCTTCGCCAGTGACGGTCGGCGCGATTGCGGTCGATATCACTGGTTACACGAATTCGTCGACACCCGGGGCGCTGGCGGCTCGCGCCCTCGCTCTGCAAAACGCGATCAACAGCAATGCGGGCTTCCTGTCGCGCGGCACGGTTGCCGCCAAGGCTGTTTCGCAAACCCCCACAACCGCCAGTGGCAACAGCGATCGCATCGATATTTTCGGTGCGGCAAGAGTCAAGGTGACGAATCTGTCCAATCCGTCACCGGTGAATGAATCGGTGGCTGGCAATGGCATCGAGAATCATAGCGCTTTTGCCAACGATTATCCCATTGCGGGATTCTCGGAATCCGTCAGCGGCCTGGCATCGGGCACCGATGGATCCTATGCCGTGTCGGGCAAAATTGGAAACACATCGTTGTCAGCCAATGCGGACTCCGATTTCTATCAAGTTCACTTGAATGCAGGTCAGCGATTGCACGTTGACCTGGGTCTCACCAGTGCGACCGGTTCGCACTACTGGCTGGGGCTCTTTACCGGCCTCGCACTGCCTTCCGCGACATCGAAGGACGGAGTACTGGACTATACCGCGACAGCGACGGGCAATTACTTCCTGGGGGTATTTGGGGATGACGGATATGTCGATCTGCCCATCAATCCTCTCTTCGCCGGCCTGGGTCAGTCGTTGGCAGCGTTTGGAATGGATACCTTTGACTACTTAATGAATTTTATCCTCGAGACTCCCAACAGCTCTCAGGCGGCGAATACGCTAACGTCCGTAGACGGGATTTCCGTGCAATCCTATGCCTTGCTGGGTGACGAGAACCTGAAGCGTCAGCAGGGTCAGATCATTATCGAGGACAACTCAATCCTGCGGTCGTCCGGCCGCGGTATTTATCTCAATGATTCGACTCGGGTCACGAATCCGAATCCCGGCGCGGCGCTGAGTACGCCGATTGCCAGTAGCGAGCAACTGGTCACGGGGATCTATATCCAAAATAACGTGATCGCGGGCTTTGGAACTGCCGGCGTCGACATCCTTGGAGACAATCTCGTCAACACCACGGGAACCGCGATCAGACCGTTCGTCAAGGTCGTCAACAACACGATCGTCGGCAAGTTGACCCAAGTCTCGTCCACCTTGGTTTCGTTGTCATCAACCAATCTGGGGGGGGCGATGACGACAATCGATTTCGAAGATTTCATAACACACCCGCCCGGGACACAGAATCCCGTCTACAATTTCCCGCTCGTTACGGGAATTGGGGCGGTCTCCGTCTCGTTCGGGGGCAACTTCGAAGGGCAAACGGCAAGCACCGGCGGGACGTTGTCCACACTGAGTGACACATCGCCTTCCACCCCTCTGAAGCTGGATGTGAATGCTCCCAAAACGAAAATCGTCGACGATCCGAATCCGTTGCTGTTTAACGAAATTTTGAGCCCGAATACGGTGTCGGGTTGCCCGATTTCAGTGCTGTTCAGCCAACCGGTCAATGCCGTGGCGCTCACTGGCGGCACCTTTGACGCCGTGGGCAGCGTGTCGATCGAAGCCTATGACGTTGATGGCAATAGCCTGGGAATCGTGGCCAATAGCTTGGTAGGAACCGAAACCCTGGGACTGGCCGTCACCGACGGGACAAATCTGATCTCGGGTATTTCCATCTATGCCACCGGCGATCAAAACCAGCAGTTCACCATCGACAACCTGAAGTTCGGCGCGTCGACATCGATTATTCCGACTGCTCCAACTGGCGTCGGCGTGCGTGTGGGAGCACATACGACGGCGACGTTGATGAACAATGCCTTCGTCGGCACGGCCACCGCCGTCTCGATCGATCCGACAGCCGCCACGACCGTGCTCGAGGCGAATCTGTATCAACACAACACCGCTAACTTCCAGCTCGGGGGGAACACCGGCAACAATTCCTTGCTGGTGACCGATGACGTCCAGTTGTTCGTCAATCCGCGACGCGATAATTACTATCCTGCCGCGAACAGTCCGTTGATCGACAGTTCGCGCAGTACGTTCGGTGATCGTGACACGTATTACACGGTGGCGAATCCCCTCGGAATTCCGAAGTCTCCGATCATCGCCCCGCTGACAGACCGCTTTGGGCAATTGCGAGTGGACGACATTTCGACGTCGCCCCCCAATCAGCCTGGCCTGGGACAGAACCCATTCCAGGATCGCGGCGCACTCGAACGCGCCGATATCGACGGTGGAGTCCTGGTTCCCTTGTTGCCCGGGGACAATGACGGCGTCGGAGTCGACCTCGATTCTGATGAGACTGAAATCTGGATTGATGCCGCCAATCCGAACAATCCCGCCGGATTGTTCAGCCCCCTGACGACCTTGAAATTCCAATTGGTCGATACGGGCATTGGAATTGATGACCTGACCGTGAACGCTTCTGACTTCCTGATGATCAAGAACGGCGTGCCGCTCGTCGAGGGAGTTGACTATCTCTTCACGTACAATTCGAGCTCGAATGAGTGCATCTTCACGTCGGCCTCGACGTTCGCGTTGGACAGCCGGTACCAGATTGTGGTCAACGCGCAGGGGATTACGGACTTTGCCGGGAATGTGGTGCAGAGTAACCAGACCGTTCCGTTGACCCCCACCAATTTGCTGGTGCCCAGTCCGTTCAATGCGAGCCTGCTGTACTTCACTTATATCATCACCGACGGCGTCAATCAGGCTCCGGCTGTTGCCGGTCCCGCGGCCGTCTCGATGAACGAAGACACGACCTTCTCCTTTACGGGTGGCAATCTCGTTACCGTCAGCGACAGCGATGCCTTCCTGGGCCCCACCGGTGATCCCCGGACGGGAGCTGCCGGCGGACGCGTCAAGGTGACGCTGAGCGTCCCTGTTGGATTTGGCAACATTGTGGTGGGCAGCACGGTCAACCTGCTGGCCAATGGTGGCACGATCACGGGGACGGGTATCAACGGCGATCCGTTCGTCATTAATGGTCGCATCATCGACATCAACACGACTCTGTCCGGATTGAAATACACGCCAGTTCCCGATTTCCCGGGCACAATTCAGCCTGCCGTGCCGCTGACGATCGTCACGGATG
>JAQGHS010000861.1 GCA_028291605.1 Planctomycetaceae bacterium
GTAGTTGGCGGAGGTGTCTGGTTCGTCATGAAGGGCCGCAAACCAAAACGTCCGTCGCTGGCTTCCATCGCAGCGGGGGATATGCCGAAGATCGCAGTCGCTCCCGCTAAGAAGGCCGCACCGAAGACGACGACTGCTGCAGCAGCGAGTTCGGCGGGTACCACCACCGCCACTGCTAGTCCAAAAACCAAACCGCCCACAAAGCCGAAGGCTTGATGAAGTGTTGTAGCAGAACTCACCAGAGTTCTGGCCGTGTTGGTGAACTCACCCGAAGTCAGGCGACTTCGGCGACCACATATTTTCGAAGGAATTCGTTCCATGTTTCGTTCCGGTCGTCTGTCATTGGTGGCTCTGATGTTGGTCTGCTCGGCGTCCGTCGCGACGGCCGCCGATGTCCTCGAGCAACGCGGCGCCGCGACGAAAATCAGCGGTAAAGTCACGGGTGTGACGAAGGACAAAGTCAGTTTCGAAACAACGAAAGGGGAAAAGAAAGACATCCCCGCGAACGAAGTAACCGAAATCCTGTGGGATGGTGAACCCGCCGCCGTGAAGTCAGCGCGGAATCACGAAGCGGCCGGTCGGCTGCAGCAAGCCATCGACGGTTTTGCCAAAGCGTCAACGGACAACAAAAGCGATAACGCCAATGTGAAGCTCGATATCGATTACTTCACGTTGCGTGCGCAGGCTCGGCAGGCTCTGACTGATCCCAAGAAGATTCCGGATGCGTTGAAAAGGCTGGCCGATTTCCAAAGCAAGAATGGTGACAGCCGGCACTTTTACAATGCGGCCGGCTTGCTGGTCGACTTGAATCTGGTGAACAAGGATGCCGCCGCCGCCAAAACGGCCGCAGACACCTTGGGAAAGGCATCAGGCAACGATCAAAAGATGGCCTCGAAGATTGCTTTGGCTCGTGTGGCGTTGCTGGAGAATAAGATTCCTGATGCTCAATCGGCGTTTGAGTCGGTCGCGGCGATGACGGCGGCAGGTCCGGCAGAGGAGTCTCGCAAACTGGAAGCCAAGCTGGGGCTCGCCCGTTGTCTGCAACTACAAAGCAAGTTCCCGGAAGCGATCAAGTTGCTCGATGAAGTCATCAATCAGTCGGCTCCGGAAGATTCGAAGGTCCAGGCCGAAGCCTATGTCCGGCAGGGTGACTGCTATCAGGCGAGTGCCAAGAACAAAGATGCCTTGATTGCTTATCTGCATGTTGACGTGTTGTTTTCCACGGAAAAGTCATTTCATCCGGAAGCGTTGTATCAGTTGTCGCGATTGTGGACTGCCGTGCAACAGCCTGACCGGGCGAATGAGGCCGCTGACAAGTTGACTCAGGAATATCCCAACAGCCCGTGGACGGAAAAGCTGAAATCGCCAGCAGCGCCTGCAACCTGAGACCCAGAACTTGACAAATGCGGGGCGTCAAGTCCCGGACGTCTGGAATCCGTCAGCCGGTCTGTTTAGAATCGACTATTGTGAAGACGACAGTCCCGGAAAGTGCGAAAAAGTGGTATTCTGGTAGGTGTCAAGTGTCGGTTTGAACTGACCGTATTCGTCGCATCTTCAAAAATTGACCTTTACCCCATCGATTTGGCCCTGCATCTGGGCCAGTCAAGATCTCATAGGCTTAGTGACAACTGGAGTTGAACAGGACGATGATTCAGTTCATGCGGCGAAAAGAGAGTCTGCAAACCTGGTACTGGATGTTCGTTCTGGCAGTCGCCTTCGGGATGACTACCGTAACGGTGCAAACCGGCTGGCAAAGCAGTTTGTTGGCCCAAGACAAAAAGGCGAAGGCCAAGGAGGCCGCCGCTGAAGAGGCTCCTGCTGAAGAAGAAGCACCGGCTGAGGACGCGGCCGAAGAGAAGGCTGCACCGGCCTCCGCCCCGCCTCAGCCCGGCCGTAGCTATCTGATGTGGATCATCGTGGCCTCGGGACCGTTCGGTGCGTGTATCGCCATCGAATCGTTCGTCCTGGTCGCCTTGATCTCCATGAATTTTATGGCATTTCGCCGGGAGAACTTCCTGCCTGCGTCGCTGATCGAATCGTTCGAGCAAAAGATCAATGCTCGCGATTATCAGGGTGCCTATGAAACCGCGAAAGCGAATGACTCATACCTCGGTAAGGTCTTGACGGCTGGTATGGCCCGGTTGTCCAAGGGGCAGGAAGAGGCGATGGCCGGTATGGCCGAAGCGGGCGACGAAGAATCGATGAATCTCGATCATAAGATGAGCTATCTGGGTTTGATCGTCGCGACCGCTCCGATGCTGGGGTTGCTCGGCACGGTGCAGGGTATGATCGACTCGTTCCGCGTGATCGCGGAATCGGAAACATCGCCGAAGCCCAAAGAACTGGCTGAAGGTATCATGACTGCTCTCGTGACGACGATGGAAGGTCTGGTGGTTGCCATTCCTGCGATCTTCGCGTTCGGGTTGTTCAAGAACAAGATTGGCCGACTCCAGTTCGAAGTGGGTATGGTTTCTGAAGGGCTGATGGGTAAACTGTTCGCGTCTGCGAAAAAGCCTGCAGCTACTGGAGCCGCCCCAGCTTCTGCCACGAGTGCCGCACCTGCCAATCCCTCGGCGTAACGTTGCCGAATCCACCACGGCTCAGTTGATGGGTTTCATCCAATTTGAAATGTCAGGAATGATCCATGGCTATGGAAGCCCCTGAAGTCGATATGACGCCGATGATTGACTGCGTCTTCCAGTTAATCACCTTTTTCATGCTCGTCATCAATTTCGAGAGCACGCAGGCGGACGAACGCGTCAAGCTGCCCGAAAGTGAAATCGCCAAGCCGCCCAAGGTGAAACGCGAGGACGAAGTCACCATCAACGTGGGCTTCATTCGCAACGTGGACGGATC
>JAQGHS010000884.1 GCA_028291605.1 Planctomycetaceae bacterium
ACGTCGCTTGCCTGAAGGGGTGAGTTGCAAATGCACATTTTGCAGGACGGCCATCGCAGGCTCACCGGGAGCGGGTCGTTCGAGTCGCACGCGAATGGTGCCGCGTTCAATCAGCCACTCGGGCAAATTGGCCTGCGGTTCGGGGAGTTTTCCCAAGCCCTCCCAATTCCAGTGACCTTCGCTGTCGCGCACCAATTCCAACCGCGGTTGGACAAGGCGTATTTGCTGAAACACCAGCCGCTGCTGCCCCAATTGTTCGCGATCGACGGAAACCACTGCTTCCTGCAGATTCAGAATGGCTGATTCCTGCTTGGGGAGTTTGACCACGAAATTCGAGACTCGAATCTGCCCCTGGTAATCGAATCGGCTGCCACTGAAGGAGACACCCCAATCGGGGACCGCTTCTTTGAACGCGGTGTCGATCTTGCCCTGCAGCATTTCGTCAGTATGCGTCCACAGGAACCAGACGTAGCTCCCCCCAGCCGCGACTCCAATCAGGAGCAGCATGAACAAACAGCCGATTGTGCGCCGGATACCCATCCTGGAAGGCGACTTTCTGCCCTCTTGCGGCCGCGCTGGGACGTCCATTCCCCACGGCGACAAGAGTTTATTTCGTATGTCTTAAAACGATTGATTCAGGAGTTTTAGCCACAGATTAACACAGATGAAACACGGATTGGGTCAGCGTAGCTTTAGCGTTTTTGCAATGCTCCAACCGATCGCGGCCCGCGTCCAGTCGAAGTCTTACGCCCTCTTTCTCTTTGTCTTAATCCGTGTTTAATCTGTGTCAATCTGTGGCTAAAACTCTTCGTAATTTCTGCACATCAAGGTCCGCATTTCGCCGACATCTCTCAGTGACTATTTCAGATCTCAGGTCGCCGCCTATACCTCGCAGTAGCCCGCACAGCGAGATCTTGAATCCCGATGGCGGACAGGATCAACAGTGGATACTCCGCGGGTAAACGATAACGGAGAGAGCTGACAAACAGTGTATGCAGGCCGGAGAAATACAGAACCGGGCCCAGTGTCAGAATCAAG
Organism: Planctomycetaceae bacterium; assembly: GCA_028291605.1. Taxonomy (GTDB): domain Bacteria; phylum Planctomycetota; class Planctomycetia; order Planctomycetales; family Planctomycetaceae; genus JAKFVC01. The sequence goes on from JAQGHS010000884.1 coordinate 1,039, forward strand.
ATCCAACTCCAGGGTACCACCGGCGATGTCCGCAATTCGGGCCGCCAAAAGATTCCCCACAGGGCCGCGCCAAACATGGGCAACAGGAATGTCAGCAAGGCCACGCGTACCTCCCAGCGATCAAACTGAGGGGTATTGGGCCACAAATTCCAATATCTGCCGAGTTTGATCCATGCGAGTTGCAAGGTCTTACCGGGATTCTGAGCCGCCCACGACCAGGCTTCGCGACGATAGTATCGATCGACGTCTCGCTCGGACATCGTCTGGTAGAGGGCATCGTGCTCCATGAACTCCATATGGCTGTCGCCGTTGGCCTTGGGATTTAGCCCATCGTACAGGCTGGGGCCCATCCAGAGCGTTGTCGGGACAAAGTGGCCCCCGGTGACGACGTAATTGCGATAGGTCCACGGTGCCAATCCCAAGGTCATGCCGACGAGCAATGCAATGCCTGCCACACAGACCTTAAACAGACTCAGGTTGGTCGGCGATACTGAGCCACGCCACCACGCATAACCAACCAACCAGGCACCGGCAATTGGCGGAAACAACAGCCAGCTCGGCCGAACGTAACACGCAATGGTGGCCGCGATCCCTGCCAGAATTCCCAGTCCGCTGATTCGTGTCCAACTGGAACCTTCGAAGACCGCGCGCGCGACCCAAGCGAGACTGATCAGGCTGAGGAGAAGCCCCAGGGCGAACGCGGTTTCGCTGAGGATCATCACGCTGCACACAACGAAAGTCGGCGAGACTGCGGCCAGCCCGGCGGCAATCAGCCCAATCGTGCGGCCGAACAATTCAGCGCCCAACCAGTACACGCCGCCGCACGCGAGTGTCCCGACGATAGCTAATACGATGCGCGCCGCGCCGACGTGGTCGCCGAAGAGCGCGATACTGATCGCCAGAATGACAGGGAAACCGGGCATCCGGAGCACTTTGCGAGGCGGCTCGTAAATCTCGAAGTTTCCGCCGCTGGCCAATTTCTTGCCGAGTTCCCAATACCCTTCGGCATCACCGGCAATCAGGCACAGCCGACCGGGCGTCTGCGAAACGTGATGCTGCACCAATACGGCTGCCACGACGCGCAGCGCAAGCGCCAGCGTCAAGATTCCCCACAGCCATAAATGAGTGCGCTTTAACCCCACGGACGATCCCCCCGGCCCTTGAAAAAATCGTCGTAGGTTACGCCTGATCGGAGGGAAGGGTCAATACCAATCCCGGAATGCGAAGGCGGCGGAATCCTGCAGCAACTTATTGAATGCCAAGGAGTTGCGAATCGAATGAGAGACGAAGCACGTCACTGCGACAAACGCCGAGTTTATTGAGCGCAGCCCGCAGACGTTTGCAGCGGCCGTAGCGGTTGTTGGTGCTTGGTTTCGATATCGCGAGAGTGCCAACTGAAATCGAGCTCCAGACCACCATTGAGCTGGCACACGACATCAAAGGCCTTGGGCGACAATCGGGAAATATCCAGCAAGACACTGGCCAGCGATGATTTGGACGACGAGAGGCCTTCCTCGGCTGGTTGAGTCCCTGGATTGACTCGCGTGCGAATTGCTATTTGTGACCGCGGATCGCCGTCGTGAATAGGCTGCAGAGCGAGCGCCATGGCAATGCAACTGGACTGAGAGGTCGGTTTGCCTTGTTCATCAATCTGCAGTTCCGGATCCCAGTAGCTCCAAGTCATCCATACACCGGGACGGGCTGGATCGGTGAGCAGATTGGCGGCCAAAAGCAAGGCATCGACCTCACTCCGAAGGCCACCACCCGCCCCCAGGCAGGGGCCCTGACATTGAAGTGACAAACTGATGGTACTGGATACGGAATGCAGGAGATTGTGTGGAGTGATCTGGACTGAGACACCCCAGGGACCGTCCTTTTGATAGCGGTGCAAAGTCGCGGCAAACGCACTGCGACCGATGTAACGCGATGCCGACACGACACCCCATTCGCGAAACGTGGCGGGGGGCTGAGACATTGACTGGACGGCTTCGTAAACGGCGGCGAGCGAGGCGATCGTCTGAGAGTCGCTGTTCTTCAGGAACTGTGGTGTGACTTGCGCCGGGAATCGGAGCTCGGGCTGCAGTCGCACTGCAGCCAGTTCGTTCAGACTGAGTCGAACGGCGGTAAAAGTCGTCAATTCGCAGCGAAAATCGGTGGGAGGCAACATAACAGAGTCCTGAATCGATTTCGACAAGGGGCATCTCCGTGACCGATACCGACAACGTCGGCCACGGCAGTCATCAGCCAACACTAGCGATTGGTAGATGCCTGGCTGCGTGCCGCTGGCTTCGCTGCGAGATCAACTTGCTTGATGGTCGTGAGCCGCAGTTCCGTAGGGTGCCCATCTTCCACACATTTCTTCTGAACAAGCTGCCGCTGCTCGTCGAACCAGAGATCGATGGAAGCCTCACCGTCAAGCCGATAGTGCGTGCATTTGAGGGTTTGCGATCCACACCGAAGGTGCTCGATGCCAATCTTCTCGGTCCGCATCTGGAGTGACTGTCCATTGTCGACATCGAGCACCGTGATGATGTCCTGTTGGTCGAGTTCTGCGGGCCAGTACCAGAAGTTTGTCGTGAGGTGCGCGGCAGGCAGTTTGCGATGGGGATTCGTATCGACCGCCACATCCATGGCTTCGGGATCAATCAAAGCCTTCACAGAGCGTCGCTTGCCACCTTCCAGGGTCTGGCATTCGATCTTGCGTGGCCGACTGGCCAACCAGGACTCGGAACCGCGAAAGCGATAGGTGTAGGTATAGACCAGATAATTGATGCTGACATTGGCCTCGGTAGTCGTCACGGTTCGCCCTCCCGCATAGTCTGAAGTCACCACGCGGTTGGTACCTGCCCGTGAATCATCCACAATGATCTCGAATTCACGAATCTGTTGTGCGACAGGCCGAGAGGGTTCGGCGGCTTGGACGGTTAAGCATGCAAATGCGGCGAACATCACTCCGAATGCTAAGTTTCGAAATAGGCGTTGAGCCATTGGTCTCTTTCTAAAGATGTAGTCGGCGGTAAATCTGAAGGCACAAGGTGGTGGATCAAGGCGGGCGAGGCCAAAGCGAATCAACTGAAGTTTCTCGTAGGTAATGAGAATCCGGCAGTGGGAAGGTGAGGGTCGGCCTCTCCAATAACACTCACGTGTCGAGGGTCACAAAACGATCGCTGCCAAATTGCAGTTCTTCCAGCCGGTCAGGGTTGGCCTCGGGAAGCGGCAAGTGGCGTTTCATCTCGGTCATCGCTGACAACAGTCCGGCGATGGATTCGGGCAGATGATTGGAATTGATCTGAATCCTGAGGACGCCGGCATGATACGGGACCGCCGGGAAGGTCACCGATTGAACGTAGTAACCGCGGTCGTAGAGGAACTTACCTGCCTGGAAGGTCAGCTCTTCATCGCCGACTAACACGGTGATAATCGGTGATTTGCCGCCCAACACGATGAGATTGAGTTCAGCCAGGCCGGTGACCAGTTGATGGATGTTTTGATCCAATTGATCGCGGAGCTGACGGTAGTCGTCAGTGATCAGAATATCGATCACCGTCGAAATGGCTTCCAGGTAAGGGGGTGGAACGGGACCACCAAAAATATAGGTACTGGATCGCATCTTTAAGAGACGCTGCAGCTCGTGAGTACACGCCACGAAGGCACCGAAGACCGAGCAGGCCTTGGAAAAACAACCCACGACAATCGTATTGTCGTAGCTTCCCAACGATTCCAGCACAGTTCCCCGACCTTGAGCTCCCAAGACCGCAGTCGCGTGGGCATCGTCGATATATAGCACAGCATTGCGACGCTTGGCGACCGCGTTCAATTCGGGCATGGCGGCGATCGAACCGCTCATGCTATACACGCCATCGATGGCAATCACCGCGACTCGATAGGGGCTGGCATCGATCAGGACTTGCTCCAGGGATTGAGGATTGTTGTGCTTGAAGGGGAGCACGCGCACTCCCGCCGCTTTCGCAATCTTGGTCCCCTCGTGAATCGAGTTGTGGGCATATTCATCGACTGCGATCACGTCACCGGGTCCCACCAGACCGGGCAGAGCACCGACATTGGTGAGCGTCACCGACGGGAAGATCATCGCCGCTTCGGTCCCCATCCATCGGGCAATCTTCTGTTCCAGTGCAGTCTCCACGGCACAACTGGCGAACGCACGTGACGCGCCGAACTGCGTGCCCCATTTTTCCGCCCCACGCGCCAGAGCTTGCTTGACGCGCGGATCCTGATCGAGACCCAAAAAGCTGTCGAACCCGAAGTTCACCAAATGTTGACCATCGACTGTCATCTCCCGATGAGGGCCCACTTGGTCAAACGACAGTTCCTTGAGATGCAGTGTTCCATACTGCTCGATCGCCGCTTCATAGAACTTGATCAGACTGCTTTGGCGGATCGACCAAGTGAGATGTTCCAGCGGAGTTTGTTGGCCCGAAATCATTCGCGAGTCCTTTCCTGGACAAATTCCCCCAGCCGAAATCTGGGGTACGAATGGGATAACAGAACGCAAATCCTTGGGCAATCACAAATAAGACCCGGATCAGGCCGACTGTGTTAAGACTTTGCAAGCTAGTTAAACGAAAAGAAAGAGAAGGGCGTTTTGTGACCTGGGGGCAAAGACCACTTGTCTATAACAAAGCACTCACGCGTTGTCCCAATGTTTTTTTCGAAGCTCGGCTGCAACGCGATTCACTCGGCCATAGTTGAATAGCCGGCAGTTTGGATCGGAGAATCTTCTTCCTGGTTCTTGATCTGGGCCTTACGTTCGGCCAGGCGTCGCGTTTCCACCATGTGCCCTACGACATGGCCGACAGCACCGCCACCAAGAGTCACCACGACATTCACCAGCGGGGTGACAAAGAACTGAGCCGGCATCACGATGCCCGAGGCAACCTGCGAAAAGTATTCGCGATAGGTCCCACTTTCGAGTTCCCAATCGTCCTCGGCCTGGGCATAGCCGAGCACATCATTGACGGCACGACTGGTCTTCCACAAATGCACTCCCGGGAGACTGGTCATCGTCGCGTACGTCCCCGGCAGCTGTCGTCCATAAACGTCCTTCGCACAGGCAGCTTCATGCACAGCGGAGGCGATTCTGTCTGAATTGACGGACAGGGTGTTGGTGAAGGGATTGTAATGCTGATAGCCAAACACGCGCCCGGGCAACAGCGTATAACTCGCAACGCTGAGCGTCCCTGCGGTGTAGCGCCAGCCGGGTGAAATACGGCGATTCGATTTCAATCGCCGCCATTCACCGCGAGGATCGTATTGATTGACCAACACGCGCACGTCAGTCAGATCGTTTTGACTGAGGTAGCTCGCCAATTGCTCCCGGTGCTCGGCCGACAATTCCTGTTTGACCTGATGAGCTTTCCCGCGCAGCAAACGCTCTGGAAACTCGACCACACGGCGCATCCGGTCCATTGCCGGACGCGGGCGACCGTACTCGAACTCGACATCCTCGGCGGAGGATTCAATTGGCTTCGCGGATCGAGCATGGCCGTAACGATAGGGAGAAGTCGCACATCCAGAGATCCCGATGCAGTACACCAATATCAGGACGCACCAATTCCGAGATCGCGCCCCAGTCGGCTCGAATATCGCTCGGAGTTGGAACATGGAAACCTCTCCGGCAAGAGGGCGCTGCCGGACATGGCTGAACTGAATTGAAGTGAACGACTCGCGGGGTGCCGCGATTGTCACTATCGACAGCGTTTTGTCGAGATGAATTCCGCTCTGCAAGCCCCCCTATTTCGCCACATTTGACAGATTCACCGGCAATTTCTGCCGATCGCCGAGATTCATTATACCCTTGTTCGACGTTACGGACTTGTAATCACCCCTCACTTGGTGCACCGTTTTGCAGCGTGTAAAAAGCCGCTCCCTGCGAATCGTGAGCTGAACGGCAAGTGTCAATGACAGGCATTCGCCACTCCCAAATTGCATGACACCTGGGTTCTGTCCCCTTAAAAAACGTCGCCGGTGTACACCGGCTTAATTCCAAATTAGCTGTCGACGTTCGGCTTGCGGTAATGCATGATCTTCGATCACATTCAGCTTTCAGCAGCGGGCGGCAGTGACCCGCAACCTGACCCTACCAAGGATGGTATTCACATGGACCGCGCGACTTTACGACACACGCTGACAGAACTGTATAACGCCGACACCGGCAATTCGTTGAGCACGCTCGGCGATGCCGTCCGCCTGGTCGACGATCTCGGGTTGGACTCGGTCGACATGGTCAGTTTGATCATGCAGGTGGAACGACGCTTCCGCATTCGTCTGTCTCACGAAGAACTCAGCGCGGTCCTGACCGCAGGTGATCTGCTCGACTTGATTGCCACCAAGTCAGAGGCTGAGTGCATCTTGCGTGCGGCTTAAATCGCCCACCGCTCGCACGGTTGGTCCAGGGCGTTCAACACCAGTGATCTGCCTGCGGCAATTGAGCGAGACTTGCATTGATGTGGAGTAAAGTCCAGGAACTTTGGGAACGACTCAGACCTGTCGATCGGGCCCGATGGTCCTGCGGACAATTTCACGATCTCGACCAAATACCGATCGAGATTCGTGAGCGAGTCGCCAACTCATACCCACCGAATCACAACTATTCCATCGCTGCCGACCGGTTGATACCGAGTCGCAAACTCGCGGCTCGGGTGGCTCACTTTCGCCAGTTCTATCCCCCATGTTTGGAGAGTCTGCTTGACCTCAGTTGTTCGAAAGGGTTTTTCCTGTTCGACGCGGCGAACACGAAGACTTGCGAACGCGTGATGGGGATTGACCTGTGTGAACCGACGCTGGAGACCTGCCGGCAACTCATACCGCACTTTGACAATCCTGCACGCATCGCGATCGCGCGGCTCACA
>JAQGHS010000895.1 GCA_028291605.1 Planctomycetaceae bacterium
CCTACGACAGAGCGAACCCGAAAACCGGTGGCCGACGGTTCACGGACTGCATAGAATCCCTATGGCAACCGGGTCCCGTATGACGAAGTAGCATTGGGGCTTCCGATTCTCACAGCGAATTTCGAGGCCGCAGCGTCGGTTGAATGAGGAGTGTTGATCGTGGCAGAATTTGTGGAACCGTAGGGCAAACGCATCCTGATCCGCAAGGACGAGTCTCGCCAGGCGACTCGCGGCGGGATCCTGCTGCCAGATTCCTCAGAGATTCCTACGATTACGGGTCGAGTCGTCGAAATCAGCATCCAGATCGAACGCGACGACGATTTCCCGATTCACAAGTACGACAAGGTCTTGTTCCACCCCAAGAACGCGATTCCGGTCGATCTGGAAGCGGACAACCTGTTGTTCGTGGTGCCGATTGAAGACGTCGTCGCCGTATTCCGCCGCACGAAGGCCCTCGCTGCCCCCCCCGAAGAGAAGATCGACGGGACGGATGATGCGGGGAAATGAAAGTCGTTGATCGCTCCGCGATCGAAACGCGGTCGGAGTATCGACGCTGAATAGAATCCCACCTTGATCGCAATTTTCACGTCGCTACTGCGAAGGCGTTTCGATCGCGGAGCGATCAACGACTTTCAAGGCGTCCACAGCTTGGGAGCTGTGGACCCAGTAGCCTCGGGCCGAACTCGCCGCGCCTTCATGCGCAAGTACGGCGCAATAAACCACCCGCGATGATGATAGTCCCCGGGCAGTGCCGTGGGATCTCCGCGGTACGGTTCCCGCAGATCCTCAATCACAAACCCCGCACCGCATAACCCGCCAACCAGTTGTTCCCAGCGATGCATGAACTCGGTCGTCCCCGGTTCGCGATACGAAGTGTCAGTCGCGGGAGGCAGCGGTCCCTGGTGGTAATAACTGGTGCCGATCACGTACTGATCTCGCACAGTCCGTCCCACAATCTGCAGGCTGGTCGGCTGTTTGTGCTGACTGATGTAGATGCCACCATGCCGTGACACGCGAGCGATCTCACCATAGACCTTGGCCAGATTCTCCACGTAGCACGTACTGACCGGCTGATGCACGATGTCAAAGCTCGCGTCCGCGAATTCGGAGAGATCGTCCATCGATCCCTCAACGGTGCGAACCTTGAATTGCCGCCGGTCCGACTCTCGACGATCCAGTGCGAGCATCGACGGGCTGATATCGAAGACGGTGACATTCGCCCCGGCACTGGCATAGAGGATTGACTGCCAGCCCCCAGCCGCAGCCAGGCACAGGACATCCAGGCCTCGCACAGAAACTGGGAGCCAATTGCGGCCATCCAGGATCCTGAGCGGGTCGGCGCATTCGGCGTCGGTGGCGACCTTGGCGAAAACGCTTCCGGTATCAGCCAGTTGGTTCCAAGCGGCTCGGTTTTGCTGTACGAACGACATGTCAATCAACCGACGGTGAAAAGAAAGCAGGGTGGGAAAATCCCACCCTGCAAGCCATTGTAACGATTAAGTCTTCGTTCGAGCGATACGTTCCGACACGGATCCACTAGATCGCGCGAATGATCGCGGCAGCACTCTGCCCGACATTCGTCCGATTCACGCTCATCGCAATATGGCTGCGGAGACGGAACGGCTCGGTATGCACGACGTTGACCCGGCAATTCGGATCGGGCGTCTCATAGTTCAGCGTCATCGGCAGGATACCGTGCTTCAAGGCCAGCACGCTGCCCGCCAATTCCACCGCACCACTGCCGGCATCGAACTGGCCGAAGTACGATTTCAACGCCGTCACTGGGATCTTCTCGGCCGCACTACCCAGAGCTTCGTGATAGGCCCGCGATTCCACGCAGTCGTCTTCCACGGTGCTCTTGCCATGAGCGTTGATATGTCCGATGTCGCGGGGGTCAATCTGCGCCTTCCGCAACGCGGCCTGCACGGCACGCACGATGCCGCGACCACCAGCCCGGTTAGCGGGCCCGCCGCCATCGCAGCCACCAGCGACAGCCAGGATTTCGGCATAGATGTCAGCACCGCGAGCCAACGCGTGGTCATAGCGTTCGATGATAAAGCAGGCAGCGCCCTCGCCGACGATCATGCCATCGCGTTCCATATCGAACGGACGACACGCTCGCTGCGGATCATCAACCCGTCGCGAAAGGTGGTCGCACAGATTCAAGCGGGTAATATCGACGGGATGCACGCTGGAGCTGCAAGCTCCCACAATCATCGCATCCGCCGCACCACGCTGGATGACCCGTACGGCTTCGTCCAAGGCCAGTAGAGCCGAGGCGTCGCGGCAGGTAATCGTATTGTTGGGGCCGCGGGCGTCGTGTTCGATCGCCACGTGGCAGGCCGGCATGTTCGGCAGGTGCTTCAGCAACCACAGCGGAGCAATCTGCCCCATGCTGTCTTCGCCCCAGCGGGTGAATTCAAACTGGTCTTCGTCGGTACAGGCAACGGCCGCTTCGCTGAGTTCCGTCGGCGTGATCGAAATATGTCCCGCACCGAATTCGACACCCAGTCTTTCGGGATCAATTCCATTGAGACACAGCTTGGAATCGGTCATCGCCAATCCGGCGGCCGACACTCCCAATTGGATGTCGCGCGACATCACCTTCAGCATCTTCTTGTGCTGGATGTAATCGAGCGGATCGAAATTACGAACCTCGGCCGCGAGCTTCGACGGAACATCTAAACCCGGGAAGGACTTCAGGAAATCGATTCCCGAACGACCATTCACCAAGCTGTCCCAGAACGGCTCGTTGCCAATTCCGATCGGTGACACCACTCCGACGCCGGTAATTACGACGCGGGGTATCTCATAAGTTGCCATCATAGCCACACCCTATGGACTACGGCGCCTCGGGTTAGTCCCCACTCGAGGCGGATCACAGATACTTTCCCCGACCAACGCTCCATGTTGGCCAAGTTTGACCCATCCGAAGATGGTCTCAAAGCACCTGAAACTGCACGCTCCGCATCCGATCCTAATTACCCAAGTTTCCCAGCCGGGGTAATCAAGCCAGTTGCAGGACGACAGTACATACTGATTATCGGTCGTTTCCCCGCCCGGAGGTGAGGTTCACACGTAGCGATCGACGATCAGCAATTGTCAACAACCGCGCAATCAACAAGACCCGAGGGAAGGGAGTGTCAATTACGGATTGAGGTTAAAGTGCCACACGTAAGTACAAAATCGAGCCGCATAAATGCGGTCGTGGGTTCCACGAATTCAGATTTCAGACGCTGCATGTCAAAAGGTAGGAAAGCGTGTCACCCAGCAACAACACACCACGGGAGCTGCCTAGAACCGCCGCTCCGGCGTGATTGATCGAGCCATCTGACCTCCACAGTGCTGTCGGATTCCCCAACCCGGCATGGTGCACTGTCTCCACCAACTGTCTCTCTCAACACCGAATTACATCCTGTCCGGGATTAAATGTCAAGAAGTCTCTTCTTGAGACATCCCGTCTGAGTAGGCAGCAGATGTACCGGTCTCGTTTCAACTGGTTAAAGCGTAAGAAGTTACCCAGTTTAACTATTCATAGTCGACCTGTACGAGAAACAACCCCTGAGGGGGTGCCGTGATGCCTGCGATGCGTCGATCACCGGTGTGGAGAATGTGCAACACGTCGTCGGTGGTCCACTTTCCTCGCCCTACTTCCAGTAGTGTTCCCGAGATGCAACGCACCATATTGTAGAGGAAACCATCCGCCACAATATCAATACAGACCCAGTCACCCTGGTCATCGGGTGGCACCGGATTGATACCGTCAGACATCGACATCGGCCAACTGGCATAGCGCTGGACCGACAGCTCCAGGACGGTGCGGACACTGCTATCGCGGTTGGGGTATTGGGTTTCAAACGCCCTGAAGTCGTGAGTCCCCACCAATTCCTGGGCGGCTCGATGCATGGCTGGGACATCCAGCCGGTTTCTGGCGTGATGGCTGAACCGCTTCAAAAATGGCAGCGGACAGCGCGCATTATCGATGATGTAGCGATACCGTTTGCGAATCGCGTGATACCGCGAATGAAATTCCAGCGGAACGTCTTCGGCCTTCAGAATTGTAATCGCGTCCGGGACCAGCGAATTGATCCCAAACCCGAGACGCTCAGCGGGAATCCGACATTCTGTTAGGAAATGAGCCACCTGTCCGACAGCATGCACCCCCGAGTCCGTCCGGCCAGCAGCCATCAGAATTGGCTTTTCCAGGGTGATCTTTTCAATGGCAGCCGCGACCACCGACTGAATGGCAAGTCCATTCGTCTGTTCCTGCCAACCGACAAAGTCGGTTCCGTCGTACGCGAGTTTGAGTCGAATGTTG